>JAAYVJ010000123.1 GCA_012517265.1 Planctomycetota bacterium
CGACCGGACCGGGATCGAACTGAACTCCTGACGCCGCGACCAGACCACGTAGGCCGCCAGGAACGGGACCAGCATCCCGGAGGAGTACTCGTCGCTGCCCATCCAGACGTCCGCAAGATCGCGAACGGTGGGCCAGTACGACCAAAGCAATGCCGCCAACATCACCAGCCCCGCCGCGAGGGTGGACGTCTGACCGGGCGTCAGATGCAGCCATGCGGCCACTCGTCGAGCAACCCGGTCCGAAAGCGGAGTTCGCATCGGACGTGCCGGCGAACAATCGCCAGCGTTCCCCTCTTGCCGGGAAACAACTGTTTGCCCGACGACCTCGCTCTGATCCGGAACCAGGATCCGGTGATCCAGGATGGAATCGCAAATCCGACAACCACGACCCACCGTGGTGCCAGCCCACAACACGCTTCGAATCATGGCACTATTCTCGCCTATCACGGCGTTGCGTCCGATCATCCCAGGCCCCACCACCACCGCGCCATCCAGAATTCGGGCATGGTCGCCGATCAGAACAGGCCCGCAAATCCGAGCGCGCGGATGCACAAACACTTCGGCCCCTTCGTATATCGGACCTCCCCGCGACGGACTGCGGGACACGCAAGCCACATCCTCCACTCGATTGTTCTCAAACAGGGTACCGACCGCGTCAAGATACCCTTCATGGTCGTGAAAATTGCCGACGGAGTGAGAGAGAACCAGAGGACGAACCGTTCCCCCCGCTCGAAGAATCGCCGGGATCACGCCTTCCTTAATATCCGAATAGCCGCCGCAGGGAATTCGTTCGAGAACCTGCGGCTGGCACAGAAAGATCTCCGCCGCCGGCCCCGGTTGCGCCGGATCCGGCGTGCCCGGATTGCACACCAGGGTCAGATCGGCCCCCCCGGCCCGGTGCCCTTCGACCAGACCGGCAATGGACGGAGGGACCGCCATGCTGCCTGAGAGCACGAGAACGGGGTCCTGGGTATTGGACGTCACCGCGTCGCGAAGGCACCCGCCCGTCCCGTTGATGAACTCTTCGGCCACGACTTTCACCGCCAGAGCGCTGTCCCGGCAGGCAGACCGCACCTCCGCGGCCACGTCCTCCGGGCAACAGACTGTCGCCTCGGCGACCCCCGCGTCGGCAAGATGATCCAGCAGACGCGCCAACGCAGGCCGGTCCGCAATGGGCCACAGAGCTGCGGGCAGACGCTCGGCCAACGGGCATCGCCCGAAGTCCCGTCCGCCCACGAGCACGACCGTGCGGATATCGAGGCTCTTGACTGTGCTCTTACCGGTCATTCACTTTCCGTTCAGCCCGAGGATACGAACGCCACAAGCCCAATAACTTCTCGTCGGGACACCCCGAAAACACTCCGTAGAGACGGCTCCCATCAGCACCACTGTAGGATATCCCACCCGTAGACGCACCTTTCATCGTCTCTGGAACTCCTACCTTTCCGTGGTACTTCCCCAGAGCCTATTCGCCGTGAGGCGAAGTCCCTCCTCCATGATCCGGGCACATCCTAGCACAAGGACACCGCCGTTTCCACTGAATTCCGTGATTGTCCGCAACCGTTATCGGGCACTCGGCCCGGTCCCCACGCATGGATCTCCCTGGGGAAAGCCCGGCGCGGGCACGTCTGTATCATCGGCCGGGCGTACCCCCGACATGACTACCATTTCGATTTCAGACGGTCTGCGGCACCGCACTGGTCAGGGGGATCTCCCTTCTCCTCCCGGCGCAGGCCGACCGCCCCACGGCGAAATACTCCAACCCGGCCCGCGAGACCCCTTCCGGATCGTACAGGTTCCGGCCATCGAAGATGACCGGCCGCCGCAGCCTCTGGCGAATCGCGGCGAAGTCCGGCGTCCGAAACTCGGGCCAGTCCGTCAGAACGATCAGACCGTCGCAGCCGTCGAGCATCGCGTAGGCGTCCGTGTGCAAATCGAAATTCCCTCCCAGCGCGGCCAGCGCCGCCGGGCCAGCCTGCGGGTCGTAAGCTCGCACACGGAGGCCGGCCTCCGCGAACTTGCGGACACAATAGACCGCCGGGGACTCCCGAATGTCGTCGGTGTTGGCCTTGAACGCCAATCCCCACACGGCCAGCGTGCATTCCGCCCCGGCGCCGGCGTAGTGCCGGACCACGCGGTCGGCAAAATGGTCGCGGGCCAGGGTGTTCACCCGCCAGACGGCCTCGACCAGAGACATTTCCGTGTCGTTGTCGCGGCCCATGTGGATCAGGGCATGAATGTCCTTGGGGAAGCAACTGCCGCCAAAACCCACGCCGGGAAACAGGAAGGCCGACCCGATCCGGCTATCCGAACCGAGCCCCTGGCGGACCAATTCGACGTCGGCGCCCGTCCGCTCGCAGAGCATGGCCACTTCGTTCATGAAGGAGATCCGCGTAGCAAGCATGCCGTTGGCCGCATATTTGGTCATTTCCGCCGAAGCCGGGTCCATGAAGATGATCCGTTTGCTCTTGCGCATGAACGGTTTGTACAGATCGCTCATCAGATCACGTGCGCGCTGGCTGGAGGTTCCGATAATGATGCGGTCCGGCCTCATGAAGTCCTCGACCGCGGCCCCCTCCTTGAGGAATTCCGGGTTGCTCACGTAGTCGAACGGAACGCTCGTATGCGAACGGATGATCCGGCTGAGCGTCTCATGGGTCCCGACCGGAACGGTGCTCTTCATCACGATGACTCGGTAGTCCGTAAGCTGGGTCCCCAGCGAGTGCGCCACGGCACAAACTCCGTCCAGGTCCGCCGAACCGTCCGATGCCATGGGCGTGCCCACCGCCAGGAAGATGATGTCCGAGTTGTCCACGCCCTCCTTGAGATCCGTCGTGAAACGCAGGCGTCCCGACTTGACAGTGCTTCGCACGATCTCCTCGAGACCTCGCTCGTAGATCGGGATCTCGCCCCGGCACAGCCCCTCGATCTTGCGGGCGTCGTTGTCGACGCAGATCACATGATTGCCGGCCTCGGCGAAACACGTTCCGCTCACCAATCCGACATAGCCAACTCCAACGACACACAGTCTCATAGCACAACCTCAAAGAAACAACTCGTCACCGAGAACGCCCATCGCGGACCGCGAAGAACAGTCTCTCATGATGCGTTGGATTCACCAGCAAATGCCGTAGTACCTTCCGTCCTGCGTCGCCAGCGAGCCGATGCGAACCAAGTCCACCACGACCTGGTCCGGCCGGACCCGATCCATCAGCCCGTCGAACTCGGCCGACTTGCTGCCGACCACAAGGACCTCCGCATGGTCGAGCACCTCGTCAAGACTCTCCACCATCAGGCTCGAGATGTGCGGAATCCGGTTCAGCAGGTAGTCCCGGTTGGCGCCGATCAGCCGGGCCATGTTGACGTCCCGGTCGTAAACGCGGAGATCGCACCCCTTCCCGAGCAGGTGCTCGATAACCCCGACCATGGGGCTCTCGCGCAGATCGTCGGTCCCCGCCTTGAAGCTGAAGCCCAGGATCCCGACCTTCCTGCAGCCCCGGTCCAGGATCAGGTTCAAACCCGTCTCCAACTGCATCCGATTGCTCGGCAGAATCGCGTTGAGGATCGGCAGGTCCAGGTCCATCGTGCGCGCCCTGTGCGTCAGGGCCCGAAGGTCCTTGGGCAGGCACGAGCCCCCGAACGCGAACCCCGGCGTCAGGTAGCATGGGGACAGGTTGAGCTTGGTGTCGCGGCAGAAGATGTCCATCACCGCGTGACTGTCGATCTTCAGGCTCCGGCACAGATCCCCGATCTCGTTCGAGAAACCCACCTTCAATGCGTGCCAGGCGTTGTCGACGTACTTGACCATCTCCGCCACGTCGATCCGCGTGCGAATCACGGGAGCGTCCAGGCCGGCGTAAAGAGACGCGAGGCGGTCGCCGCTGACGGGATCGCTCTGGCCGATCACGATCTTGGGCGGATGATAGAAGTCGCAAACCGCAGTCCCCTCGCGCAGAAACTCCGGATTGTGGCAGACGCCGAACCCCTCGCCCACCCGCTTGCCGGAGTGCGTCTCCAGCAGCGGAATCGTCACGTCCCGCATCGTCCCCGGCGGCACCGTGCTGCGACAGGCCACCACGTGGAAGTCGTCCGTCCCGCGCAGCGCCGCGCCCATCTCCTCGCAGACTCTCCGAATGCACGTGAGGTCGGGGCTACCGTTGGCCTGGCTGGGCGTGCCCACACAAATCAACGACAGATCCGAGGACTGCATCGCTTCGCCCACGTCCACGGTGGCCCGCAGCGTCCCGCGGGCGACCGCCTCGCGAATCAACTCGGCGGTCCCGCTCTCGACGATCGGCGAGACGCCGTCGTTGATCATGTCCACCTTCGCCCGATTGGCGTCCACGCCTGTGACGAGGTGCCCCTCTCCCGCCAGGCAGGCCGCGCTCACCAGGCCGACATACCCGACGCCGACGACGCACACTCGCATGAAGCCCCCATGCCGCGAAACACGGCGAGAACCCAAGTGTCCCCGATCACGAAACGCACGCCGTCGAACGGCACAGATGCGACGTGATCATGTCGGAAATCCGTTCGGCCGCCCTGCCGTCCCATCCTTGCGGCACACGACCCGGCTTCCACTGCCCGGCGAGAATCCTCGCGGACTGCGGACCGATCTGAGACGGAGTGACCAGTTTGTTCGTCCCCTCGGTGACGGTGATCGGACGTTCGGTGTTCGGCCGCAGCGTCAGGCAAGGCACATGCAAGTACGTTGTCTCCTCCTGCATGCCCCCCGAGTCCGTCAGCACGAAACAAGCGTGCTTCTCGAGCGTGATGAACTCGCGATACCGCACGGGATCGACGATTCGGACCGTGTCGCGCAACGACGCGGCAATCCCGAAGGTCTCGATGTTCTTCCGAGTCCTCGGATGCATGGGGAAAATCACCGGCACGTCCCTGGACAAGTCGCTCAGATGCGAGAGGATGTCGCGGAGAGCGTCCGTCGCATCGACATTGGAGGGTCGGTGGAGCGTCACCAGCACATAACGGCCCGTCTCGACGCCGAAGCGTCTGACAATCTCCTCCTGGGCATCGTCGCCGATCTTCGCGAGGATGTTGATCAGCGAGTCGATCATGATGTTGCCCACCTGATGGATCTTCCCGGGCGACACTCCTTCGTGGAGCAGATTCTCGTCTCCATCCGGAGACGGGGTGAACAGCATGTCGGAGATCGCGTCCGTGACGCGCCTGTTGATCTCCTCGGGCATCGTCTCGTCGAAGCTCCGCAAGCCCGCCTCGACGTGCGCGACCGGCACGAGCAGCTTCTTGGCCGTCAGGCTGCACGCGACGGTGGAGTTCACGTCGCCGAAGACCACGACGAGATCTGGTTTCTCCGCCACGACCACCTTCTCGAACTCGACCATGATCCTGGCTGTCTGCTCGGCATGGGAACCGGAGCCCGTGCCCAGAAAATGGTGCGGCTGAGGCAGATCCAGGTCCTCGAAGAACGCCTGAGACATGGCGTAGTCATAGTGCTGGCCCGTGTGAACGATCTGGGGCTCGATCTTCCCCTGTTCGGCGAGCACGAAGAACAGAGGGGCCATCTTCATGAAGTTGGGTCGTGCGCCGACGACCAGTAGCACTTTCGGCATGTGATCATTCCTCCTCAAGAGTCCTCAGCCCCGCTGCTCATCAACGGCGGCACCTTGCGGCACGGCCCCGGGCCGCACACGTCCCAGTCTGTGGCGGAGGATTTCGCCGATGCTGAGCCACACGAAGACCGAATTTGTCACCAAGTACCTTTTCCACATCCGGCCGGGCTCCTGCCAGACCCTGTAGAGCCACTCCAAACCAAATCTCTGCATCCACAAAGGCGCGCGTTTGGTGATCCCGGCCACGACGTCGAAGCTGCCGCCCACGCCATGACACACCGGCACGTCCAGGGAGGGACGCCATTGGCTCAGGAAGTTCTCCTTCTTGGGCGTCGGCACGGCGACCAAGAGGATGTCGGCGCGACTGGCCCGAATCTCCGCGGCCACGTCTTCCTCCTGTTCCCGGTTGAAATACCCATCTCGATACCCGGCGATCCGCGCACCAGGGTAATGCCGGCGCACATGCTCGACGACTCCCTCAACGACCTGCCGGGTCGCACCGAGGAAGAAGACGCCGTAGTGCTTGCACGACGCCAAAGCGAGCAACTCGCTCATGATGTCGATCCCCGCCACCCGCTCAGGAAGCCCGCACCCGCACAGCTTCGACAGCCATACGACGGGCGCGCCGTCCGGGACGATGAAGGTCGCCTCTGCCAGACTCCGACGCAGTTGGTCGTCATGGCGTGCCTTGACCAGCTTGGCGACATTCACCACACCGATCAGGAGGGGATTCCTTGTCCGAACGGACTCATCACAAGCCGCAATGACCTCCGCCATCCGCATCTTATGAATTGTGGTACCCAGCAGGTTGACAGCTTCAGATGGATTCATAGGTTCCCCACACGTATTCGGTTTTCCTTTGCAATGCGATTCAAACCGAAGACCCGACGTAACTGGTCGCGTCGGATATAGCTCACCGCCTCGGGCGGCATCTGGCGAGGTTCATGCTTAACGCACCCGTAGGCATATCCCGCAAGGCGCAGAATGCCTCCGAGAATCATCGGACGCTCATAGAATGATCTGCGAATCGATTTGACCAACAGGAACAACGGATGGGTTGCCAAGCCGTACTCGCACAGGCCCTGCATGAACCGGGCCCGGGCTATGGTTCGGGCATTGCCCATGCCGGTCGGCCGTCGATGGACGACCTTCAATTCCGGAAACGACCAGCTCTTCCACCCATTCATCCGGGCCATGACGCACGCACAGGTATCCTCGCCGCCGTACTTCAACGGCACATACCCTCCGATCGCTTCGAAACAGGTCCTGCGAAACACCTGGATTGCCTTGGGAGTAGAGCGGCGGTCGTTCAGGACCTTCTCCAGTTTGCCGGCGACCAGATTCTCATAGATGCCGGAGGCAACCCCCAGTGCCGGTTCGGCCTCGAATCGGGCGAGGATCTGTTCATAGTAGTCCTCGGGCAGCGTGATGTCCGAATCCAGCACCGCGATGAAGGCGTGATCGCCCGCCGTAACCAGCGAGACCCCTTCCATGATCGCGTATACGTTGCTCGCGAAATACGTCTGGCTCGCATCCCGATGACGCAAATGGTATCGGATGAACCCGTGTTGACGGGCGTACGATTGAACGATGGCCGCGGTGTCATCCGTGGAACCGTCGTCCACGATCACCCAGCAGGAGGGGAGCACCGTCTGTCGAATCACGGATTCGATCGTGTCCCCAATGTACCTGCCTTCGTTATGCGCCGGCGTGACAATCACATATTGTGGTCTCATCAAGGCCCTCTCAAACAACCGGCCCATGGCGAATCCAAAGTCCGGTTGCGGGTATCGCCAACACACGCTGGGGCGATCAGAAACCGGCTGTCACGAAAGCTGCCGGCTCCTCCGTCGCAACCAGCGATAGGCCCCCTCGCTCCAATGGACAACCGTCCCTCGAACGCCGGCGGCCGCATACTCCAGCGGGCCGGGCGCGGTGACGTCCTGGCCTCCCAGGCCGCTCTTGAAATGGTAGACGCCGGGATTGGCTTCGGGATCGATGCCTCCCAGGTCGTACCACTTCAGCCCTCGCTCCCGCGCCGCCTGGATGGCCTGCCACTGGAGCAGATACGTCGCCTTGGCCTTGAGCCCCTCGTCGCTCGAGGCGCCCAGGAGATAGACGCTGGTGTCGCCCAGCAGACTGGCGACGTGACCGGCGACCACCGCGCCGTCGAGATCGACCAGCGTAATCAGGAACCGGTCGGACTCCGACGCCCGCTCTTGGACTCGCAGATAGAACGGCGGCGTCAGATCCACCTCGAACTGCTTTCGCTCGATGAAGCGGGAGAACAGATCGCAGAACTCGCGGAACAACGCGGGATCCGTGCCCGCGCGGACGGCCAGACCCCGTTTTTCCGACTGGTTCAGGCCGTTGCGCCACTTCTGGGCCATGTTCTTGCGGATCTCCTCGGGCTGGCGGTCGATGTTCAGCAGGAACGTTCGATAGGGCCTCGTAGCCTCCGACTGAGCGAAGCCCGCCTCCGCGAAGACGGCTTTTTGGCCCTCGTTCCATGAACCTCCGTTGATCGGGGCCATGACACGAAGGACCATGCCGCGCCGCGTCGCGTACTCCTCGACTAGTGCGTGGAGACACAGCGACAATCTGTCCGCATCGCGACCGTCGCCCCGACGGACGAGCGGCCCGCCGTTGACGTAAGCGATCCCCGTTCCGATGACGGGAATGCGTTTGATCCGAACGTCGGCCAGCCCAATGATCTCGCCGTCCTGTTCGACCGCCACGTGTTCGCTTGCGGCGCCGACCCGCTCGGCGCATGCGACGCCGAAATCCCACATCTGGCGATAGTTATAGTCCAGGAACCGCACAGCGGTTGCCTGCCACTGCGTCCGGTCCATGTGTCTCAACGTTGCGTTCACTACTCTCTCCTCGGGCCCGGCGTCACCGGCCGGTCCGGCGGCGAATCGCCCTTACGAACCTCCGCCACGGCCCCAGCCAGGCGTACGCTCCGGCGCAGGTCAGGTAGAACTCGATGCCCCAGGCATTCGGCGACATCGAAAACCGCGGGACCGCGATTCCATCGCTCTGGGTCCACACCTGGGGCTCCAGGGTATACACACGTCTGTACCCTTTTTCCCGAGCGACATCCAACACGACATCGCTGCACGCGCCGTGCGGCAGCGCCAAATCGACCACCTCCCGACCCAGCATCTCTTCGAGGTTCCTCTTCGACTCGGCCAATTCCCAGCGGATCTGCTCGGCAGACAACTCCGTCAACGCCGGATGGGTCTGCGTGTGCGAGCCGATGGCGATATTCCCGCCACAGATCCCTCGAAGCTGTTCGGCCGTCATGATCTTCTCTCTGTGTTCGGGATGACTTGGCGAAATCCGCCACTGTGGAGTCCGCCCCAGATTGCCAGGGACCACGAACACGGTCGCGGGGATGCCCAGCGAATCCAGAATCGGTAACGCATTCTCCAGCAGGTTCTCGAACGCGTCGTCGAATGTGACGCAGACACGAATCGATCGATCCTGTGGATCGTGCGTTCCGCAGGCCTCAGCGGCGCACGCCACCGCGCGGTCCGCAATCCGCGTCATCTGGCGGCCAAACCGTTCCCGCTGTTCTCGCGGGACGCCGTGATAGCACAGCACCACGCGCTTCCCGCGCCCCCCGCGTCCGGCGCCGGTCAGCAGATAGAACACGCCTGCGACCACAAGGTACAATGCCCGCACGAATAGACCGCGTTTGCCGTAGGCGCTCATGCGAAGGTCCCAGTGTGGGCGCGTCGATGACCGGGCAACGCCCGGCGAAGGGCCGCAGTGATGTGCCGCATTTCTATTTCGCCAAGCTGCTGATGGATGGGAAGGGCGAGAACCGAGTCTTTGAGCCATCGGGCCTCCGGATGGTCCGCCCAGTCGAACGCACGGTGATACCCGGCCCACCACGAGATCGCGCCAATCCCCATCTCATTGAGACGACGACAGACGGCTTCCCTGTCGGACATCGCCACCGGCAGGCACAAAGGACACACGCCGGCAGGCAGTTCAGGATACAGAGGTCGAACGTCGCCGGCTTCTTGCAGGGCGTCGCAAAGCATGGCGTAGTTAGCCCTTCGCCGGCGGATCACCGTCTCCCTGCGTGTGCGCCGCAGCAGGCATCGCGTTACCCTCGAAGCCGTGAGGTTCTCGATGGCCCGATCATAGTAATAGGACGCGGGCATCTCCGGCAGCCCGGCCGACGTCAGGAGGGCTTCTTGACTCCTGGCCCCACGGCTGCGAACCGCCTGCTCCGGCAGAAGACGGTACACACCAACTCGATCACAGAGGCGCAACACGCTTCGCTTCACGAGGGGAAGCATGGCGTTCGCGGTGGATCTCAGCAGGGGCTTCTGTCCCAAGTCCCCTTCCCAGGCTTCGTCCGCAGGAACCGTCAACGCGCCTCCGTCGGGAACAGCGAGACTCTTGGGGAAACTGTAGATCACGGCGTCCCCAAGCCGGCCGAGCGGATGCCCCTGCGGATCGCTGAAAAGTGACAAAGCGCAGTCTTCGATTACCCGAATGCCCCTGCTCCGGCAGAACTCCACCAGCGTCTCCACGGGCTGCGGCCAGCCGAAGTAGTGGGTCACATAAACGCACCGGGTCCGCCCGGTCACGCGTCGCCGCAGGTCGTCCATGTCGAGCTTGGCCTGACGATCCACGCGATAAAATGAAACCGTCAGACCGTATGCGAGAAACGGATCGATTTCCGAGCCGCAGTTGTACGCCGGCACGAGAATCTCGTCCCCGCTCCCCCACCCCCAATGTCGGCACAGACGTCCCAGCCCGCACCGAGCCTTGTATGTATACACGATGCGCCGGTCTCCGATGACTCCCAACGGATCCCGATCGTTGGGTCGTCTCAAGAAATCGCCGACGGACAGACCCGGCATCCCGCAGTACCGTCTCGGGTCCTGACTGCCGGCTCGCACCTTTGCCGGTCGCGGGGTCACAGCATCGCTACTTTTCTGTTGTGAACAACCGAGCAACATCCGGAGTGGCTTCCTGATACCAGATCAATCGTCCCTTGCGACGACACTTCCCATGCCCGATGAGGCGGAAACCCGCCCGCTCGATGGCCTTTCGCGAAGGCACGTTCCAATCGGAGCAATCCACGTAGAAGCGATGAAAGCCTTCCCGAACCAAAGAGGCGATCACAAGCTTCAGCCCCCGGGTGAAGCAGCCTCGTTTTCGGTATTCGGGAAGCGTCACGCAATGGGCCACAAGCGTGCAGCGGTCCGTGAGGGGAATGAAGCAACTCCCCTGCTTGTCGCCCGGTATGGCCCAGAGAAAACAGGCCAGCTTTCCCTCCCAATAGCCCAGCCAGAACCGCAAGCCGGCCTTGATCCCCTCGTCGGCATTCCACCAGAAATGTCGGCGATTCCGCGACAACTCGTGGCAAAGTCCCTCATCGATCTCGTCCACAGATGCGATCCCCGGTCTTATGACTCTAAGATCGAATCCACATCGAACACGGAGAGCCGCGCGACGCCCACCCTCGGGACCGGTCTTCAGTTGCCGCCGTCGCGGGCGCAACGCCAATGCCTGCCCTTCATAGTCTCGTTCTGATCCAACTCTTCCACAGAGACCTGCGAGGCAGCGGCAGTTTCGGGGCTATCCGACCGAACCAGATGCGGTAGTACAACAGGTGAAGAAGCCACGACACAAGGACAATGCACCGACACCGCAAGCGACCGCCGAGCCGACGCGACGAGATCAATATGGACCGCAGCGGGTATTCCTTGGCGCCGAGTTGGACCTTGTAATCATAGTGGCCGCAACCGGCTTCGATGAAACGAATCCCCTCGCCGATTGCGTCCTCAATCATCTTCATCAGGCCCAGGCGTCCCAGTCCGAACCGGTCCCATTCCTTTCCGGCGGGTCTGGCCGGAAGTCTCCAACAGAGTCGATCGCCCAGACGGAATCCATACTGGTAAGAAACCACATTCCCGTCGGCTAGAAGACGGTACAGCCGCAGACGCCCCAGGCGGGCGTGTTCGCGAATCAGCTCCCGGTTAAAATCCAAACCCCGGGGCCAATCCTGGAAATGGCCGAGTTTTCCCTGCGCGGCCCACTGCTCGGCGTGCATTCTCTGAAACGTCTCGAACTCCTTCGTCGCCTCCACTTCATCGGATACGACATCCGACTCGACCTTGAACGTACGCCCGAACAGATTCATGTCGCGCCGGAAGTTCTGCTTCTGTCGCTTGTCCAGCCCCTGCACGTATTCCTCGAAGTTCGACGGCAGATGGAACGAGCTGTGGACTCCAATCTCGGCATCACGCACAATCTCGACCTCAGACGCCAGACGCTGACAGGCCAGGCGAGCATGCTCCACGGAGGAATCAGAACCGTTCAGCGGTCCCAGCCAGACCGCATCACAACCGCCCTCGTTCAACCAATACGAAACGACCCGCCTGATTGCCTCACTGGCCCCAGAGGCGTGCACGAGCAGGGAACAGATGGCCAGCGCAAAGTCGCATCCGACCAGCTTGGCGATTCGCAGGCCGCCGCAGATCCACAGCCGCTCGCGAAACATCGGCACGATGCCAACCAGTTCGCCGCCCGCATAGAAAGCGAAGATCCGTAGCTCCCGCCCGCGGCCGTAATGAGACCACCAGATGCGGCACCAGTCGAAGCTGCCGTATACTTCTGCCTGAAGTCCCTGGACCAGCTTGTCCCAAAGTTCCCGCAGGGAGGCGGCTTCTTCAAAGCTCTTGAGTACTTTGACCGTGAGATCCTCTGTGGCGAAAGAAGACTTATTGGGCTGAGACTCTTGTCGTGCGGTTGGCAACGTAGTCATTGGGGTTCGGGGATCATTCAAGAGAGACATGTGGGTACGCATTACGAGATCTATCGGGGTTCGATTCCAAGTAGATGAAATTTGAGGGCCGCCAGGGACTGGTCGCGCTTTCGCTTCGATGGCCCGCTCCGAGACAGGAGGGACCGCCCCGCGAAACAAAGATACCGCAAGAACATCGAGACGGTGTACACTGCCTTGACACCCAGCCAGGCGAATACCCCTCGCCGTTTTCTCTGGAAGATCAGCAGACTCTTCTGCATCTGCACGTACATCTTGACGCTCACCTGCTCGGTACTCTTACTCCCGCCGTCGCGGTGGATGATGCGAGCCGTCGGCGCAAACACGCACCGCCAGCCCGCCTTCCAAAACCGATGACACCAGTCGGTCTCCTCGGCATACACAAAGTAGTCCTCGTCCATGACGCCCACCGCGTCGATCGCCTCGCGTCGAACGAGCATGAACATGCCGGAGACGACCTCGACATCCCGCTCGTCGTCCCGGTTCCAGCCGACCATCCGCTCCCATCCCAGAAGACGCGATCGGGGGAACATCCGGCACAGCCCCGCCGCCAGCACCAGGGTGCTCCACACCGAGGGGAACCTGGCGCAGGTCTGCTGGATGACCGATTCGTTCTCCCAGACCTGGCAGCCGACGACCCCGGTGTCGGGACGTTTGTCCGCGTACGCCACCGTCTTCTGCACAGCTCCGTCCAAAACGAGGGTGTCAGGGTTCAGCAACAGCACATAGCGACCCTTCGCGACCGCCATTGCCTGGTTGTTCGCGGCGGCAAAACCCCGGTTTCGCTCGTTGACGATCAGCACGACCTGCGGAAACATCTCTCGGATCATGGCCGCGGAGCCGTCCGACGAGGCGTTGTCCACCACGATCACTTCGAACGAAATCTCTCTGGTCTGGGCATAGACCGAGGAAAGGCAATCGCGCAGAAAATCACAGGTGTTCCAGTTGACGATGACGATTGAAACGTCGAGCGGGCCACCACAAGAACCGGCCGGAGGCGAAGCAATCGCGTCTCGATGCTGTTCTGTGTTCGTATCGACTCCCATACCGAACGCTTAAATCCTCAGACCCGCAATCAGGTGGGACCTACGGAACGATCCCCGGGGGAAACGGGCGCCTATCAGGAAGGCGAATGGAGACGGTTGGAGTTGCACCAACATCTTCGGCCCTTGCAAGCCAACGCTCTCCTTGAGCTACGTCCCCGTATGTGGCCGCACACATCATCGGTACGCGTGCGCACGCACTTGAATGATTTCTGATGCCCGCTAGCAGGAGTGCACGACCGGTGCCTTCACGATCACCCTGCGAACAGGAACTTCCCGCTTCGCATATGCCTTGGAATAGCAGAATCCGGCCATCGCCAGAGGCAAGTACCACACCAGAATGATCTGCCCAAAATAGGAGGTCCCGAGGAAGGACACGCAATGCCCGATGAGACACGCGAAACCAGACCAGGCGAGGTACGACTCGTTCTTGTCGGTCGAGCGCACAGCCAACCGCGCGAACGCCCGGCCGCCGATGACAAGCAAGGCGACGAAGAGAGCCAGCGTCACAAACCCGCCGCGAACGCCTTCAAGAATGTACTGATTCGTGACGTCCACCAACCCATGCCCCCAGTGCGCCGTATCGCGGGTGCCCAGCAGCATCCACTCGGAGAAATGCGCGATGGCCATGTCGACCAGGTAGTACCGATGCCATCCGGTCGAACCCGACACCATGCTGACACGCGACAACAGATGCCATACGGGAGCCTTCATCACCATGTGCAGGCCGGTCACCATGCCCAGGAATACCCAAGCCCCCATCCCAGCGTACTGCCGCCACCGATAGCCCATCAGGAGCACCGCAATCACCAGCAACGTCAAAAGGGGTGTGCTCGAATTGCATCCGAGAATCATGAAGACGCTCGCCGCCACCGCCAGCCAAAACATGATCTTGTACCCTTGTCGGGAAAACCCGACGAACAGAGGCACAAGAGTGGCCCAGAACAGCCCCATCATAATGGCATGGGGAAACGTCGCCTGGCACCGGAAGTTGCCCTCGCGAAGATAGGTCGTGACGCGTCCCAATGCCCCGAAGGGGTTGGCCCCCGTCGCCCATTCCAGAGCGACGAAAGGCACCATGGCGATCGCACAGACCGCAGCCCCGGCGCAGGCGACCTTCAGATCTCCCCATGATCGGACGTGCTGTCGGAATACCCAATAGAGGCCCAGCGAGTTTAGCAACTGGCCACACTTGAATAGAATCGCCCCCATGGTTCGCCATTGCAGAACGTAGATAACGGCCCCCACGAGCGCCCAGGCCAAAAACAACTTGTCGAAGCGATTCCACCGGATCGCCACGATCTCTCCCTTCATCCACAGCCGAAGGATTCCGATGACCACGAGGATGCGCAACACCTGGAAGTTCAGCTCCCCGACCATGACTGTCTGGTCCGCCGGCACCCAGCAGGCACCGATCACATAGGGCAGAAGGGCGTGCTTCCGCGGCAGGACGAACGTCATGAGCGAAAGCACTACCGTGAGCAAAAGAGTGAGATTGGTCATCAAGACTTGGTCACCCATCTTCAACCGCACCTTTCCGGAAGGGCCTGACGACTACAGGCCGCGGCGGATTCGCGCACTCGTGATATTCCGCCGACATCCCATTCTTTGATTCATATCGCGCACGCCAGCCCGCGAACCCGGGTGTGCGACACGCCGATGGTGTTGTAGAAACCCTCGTCATCGTGAATACACGAGCCATGTGAATACTTGCCGCAGAAACGGCCCGACAAAACCGCATCAGCCCCCCCCGGCCTGCGGCAGGATCTTGATCACCTTGGCGGGAACCCCCGCCACCACCGCGAAATCCGGGACGTCGCGCGTAACAACGGCATTCGCGGCCACAACCGCCCGCTTGCCCACGTGCACGCCCTTGAGAATTGCGCATCCCTCGCCCAAAAACGCACCGTCGCCGATCTCCACCGGTGCCGCCGTCAACCGCGAGCTTTCCCTCGCACAGAGCGGCCCATCGTCGAAGCAGTGGTCATGATCCGTGATGTAGACTCTCCCTCCCATCAGCACATTGCGTCCGATCTTCACGCTGACGGCCGCGCCGCAATGAAAATAGAACTGGATTGCAGTGCCGTCGCCGATGGTCAGTTTCGGTTCCGCGCCCTTGCCAGCGGAGCCAATAGCTTCCAGCCTGGCTCCCTTGCGGATGAGCACGTTGCGCCCGATCGCGATCGCCCGCGGGTTGGTCAACATGTCGCACCGTCCCAGGCGGGACCGCCAGCCGAAGGAGTGAAACCGCCACCGCCACCAGAGGCAGTGTCCGAGAGCCGTCGCCAGATTCCACAATCGTCTTGGGGTAACCGCACCCATCAGTATCCCATTTCCGAAGCCAACGTCTTCCCCTCGTTCAAAGTCCGGCAGACAAAGGGCTCCACCTGCACCCGTGGGTAGGACCGTGATCGGCGGAACCACGCCTGCCCGAGTCGGTCCCAAACGAGAATACCTCGCGCCAAGAGATGGCGGAATATGCCGCTAGCGGCGATCCACCGCCCGGCCAACAGCCGGCGGCGAACGCTTTGAAGCTCCCGTCGAAGATATCGCTTCACGAGAGGGTCCGAGATCGTCTCCCCTTCCAGCAACTTGCAGTCGATGTGCTCGATTGACTCGTAGAGCCGGGCCGGCTGCTTCTGCGCCGCCACGGAGAGATTCCCGTCGTCCATCGCCCCGCACCATTTCGTAAGCGGATCCTTGATCAAGACCCAGGGTCCCCGGAGGGCCAGCCGCAACGCCAGATCGTGATCCTCCATCAGCCACAGGCGTTCGTCGAATCCGCCGCAGTCCAATAAAACGCTCCGCCGGACCACTACCGACTGGACGAACAGCACGAACCGCGTCGCCAGGATCACCGCGGGATTTAGGCACAGCATACGGGACTCACACAGGTCCAACTTAGCCATCTCAAATGCCGTCCGCCCCTCGCACTCGGGCATCTCCAAAATCGAGTTGCACAGACAGCACGGAACATGTCCGCCAGCATCGCGCAGGGCGGTTACCTGCAAATCGAGTTTGGTCGCCAACCACACGTCGTCGGAATCGAGAAACGCGACGAACTCGCCCGCGGCCTCGCGAATGCCCCGGTTCCGGGCGGCTGAGGGCCCCCCGTTCTTCTGGCGAATGTAGAGGATCTTGTCCTGGTAGGGCTGGAGGACCTCCGCCGTGTTGTCGGTGGATCCGTCATCCACCACCAAAATCTCGCAGGGGCGGTATGTCTGCGCCAAGACCGAGTCGATCGCGCGGGTGACAACGCGCGCCCGGTTGAAGGTCGGAATGACCACCGACACGAGAGGA
>JAAYVJ010000124.1 GCA_012517265.1 Planctomycetota bacterium
CCCGCGTCTCTTGGACGTCGGCCAGTGCAACGACGCCTACTCCGCGGTCCAGATCGCGGTGGCCCTGGCGGGCGCCTTCAACTGCGGCGTCAATGATCTGCCGCTGTCGCTGGTGCTGTCGTGGTTCGAGCAGAAGGCGGTTGCGATCCTGCTGACCCTGCTGCACCTGGGCGTCAAGAACATCCGGATCGGGCCGAGCCTGCCGGCCTTCGTCACGCCCGACGTGCTGGGCATCCTCGTCGAAAAGTTCGGCATCAAGCCGATCTCGACGGCCAAAGAAGACCTCGCGGCGATCCTGGCCGCGTGACGACGTGCGTTCGTAGGGGCAGGTTTCAAACCTGCCCCTACACGTCCTTGCAGGAGACAGACGATGGCAGTTCGAAACGTGGTGAAGATCGACGAAGCCAAGTGCAACGGCTGCGGGCTGTGCGCCCAGACCTGCGCCGAAGGCGCGATCAAGATCATCGACGGCAAGGCGAAACTTGTCAGCGACAGCTACTGCGACGGCCTCGGCGCGTGCCTCGGCCACTGCCTCCAAGACGCCATCACGATCGAGCAGCGGGAAGCGGCCGCCTTCGACGAGGACGCGGTCAAGGCCCACCTGGGCCATGGAACTCACAAGGCCGAACCGTTGTTCGTCTGCCCTGGCCTGGCGGCTCATCAGTTGCGGCCGGAACCCGCAGCAGCGGAGTCGAACGCCTCGGAGCCGGCCTCATCGCAGTTGAGTCACTGGCCGGTCCAGTTGAAGCTGGTCTCGCCCACGGCGCCGTACTTCGCCGGCGTCGACCTGCTGCAGGCCGCCGACTGCGTGCCGTTCGCGATGGGGGACTTCCATCAGCAGTTCCTCCGCGGCCGAAGCGTCGCGGTCGGCTGCCCCAAGCTGGACGACGCCCAGTTCTACATCGAAAAGCTGGCCGAGATCGTCCGATCCAACGATCTTCGCAGTCTGACGGTCGTACATATGGAGGTGCCATGCTGCTCCGGCCTGACCCGCGTGGCCCGCGAGGCCATCGCCCGCAGCGGCAAGGCGATGTCCTTTGAAGACGTGACCGTCTCGATTCGAGGCGAAGTGGTTCGCCGCGAGAAGGTCGCGGTTGGAAATGAGGCCGTCAGTCGTGCTGGACTTGTTGCGTAACATCGTCGTCGAGTTCTGGGCGGTTTTTGCGGAGATGTCGCCGTATCTGCTGTTCGGGTTCTTCGTCGCCGGGGTGATGGCGATGTTCGTCTCCCGCAAGATGGTCGAGCGACATTTGGGAGGCCCCGGCGTGACGCCTCTGCTCAAGGCGTCGATCTTCGGAGTCCCGCTGCCTCTGTGCTCGTGCGGCGTGATCCCGGTGGCGATGTCCCTGCGCAAGCACGGCGCCGGCAGGGGGGCGACGATCGCATTTCTCCTCTCCACGCCTCAGACCGGGGTGGACAGCATCGTCGTGACGTACAGCCTGCTGGGCCCTGTGTTCGCGATCTTTCGACCGATTGCGGCCTTCGTGACGGGTCTCGCAGGCGGAATGCTC
>JAAYVJ010000691.1 GCA_012517265.1 Planctomycetota bacterium
CCAGCCGATATCGTGCAGGATCGCTCCGTACTGAAGCCAGAGTCTTTCCCGCGTCCCCATCCCGTGGAGGTCCTTCAGTTGATCGAACAGTGCGATCGCAAGGCGGGTCACCTGGTGGGTGTGCTCCGCCTCGTAACGGCAGCTTCTGGCCAGCGACAGGACGGCGTCCATCACCTCTTCGCTCTCGGAACTGGTATTTTCCCTCCCGAGTTGGTCGAGGCTACGCGCCTTGCGAAAGACCTCCACGAAGCTCTCCGGCAACCCGGCGGCATGGACAGCCCGGGCGACGCGGTCGATATCGTACTCCACGCGGCAGTGGCCCACCTTCGGGCCGCTGACAGTGAATTCGACCAGGGCGTAGGAGGCCCGCCAGTCGCCGCCCTCGGGGCGTCCTGTGCTTCCCGGATTGACGAACCACGTGTTGCCGGCAGGCAGGGCGAACGCCTCGTGGGAATGGCCGCAGACGACGACATCTGCGGCGGCCATCCTCGCCAGTTCCTCGAATCGCTGGCGGGGCGTCTGTGACCCCAGCGGTTCGTCGATGGCCGCGGGGCTGCCGTGCACCAGAAGCGCGGTGACGCCGTCAATTTCCAGCCTCACTTGTTGGGGCATCGATTCGAGAAGCCCCCTGGCCCGGCGGGACAGATGCTCGTGGTTCCAGCGAAATGCGGCGTATTTCTCCGGCATCTTCGTGCGTTTCCATCGGTCGTGCTTCTGCTCGAAGGCCAGCACCTTCAGATCGTAGTTGCCGATCACGTTCGCGGCGGCGACTTCGCACAGTGTCTCGACGACCTCGTTGGGGAACGGCGCATACCCCAAAAAATCGCCGAGATTCCATATCTCGTCGACGCCGTTGCGCTTCGCGTCCTCCAGAACGGCCTCCAACGCGGGGAGGTTTCCGTGGAGATCGCTAAGCAACGCGATTCTTCGCGACTGGTTCTTGTCCGCCATCGATTTGCCTATCCTGTGGTTGCCCGCCCGGAGCGCCCGACGCGGCCACAGTGGATTGCAGCGCCTCGTCCAGGGTCTTCCATGCGTCGGCGACTTCCGGGGTCTTTCGATACTCGATCAGTTGTTGGAAAACCAGCCGGCGATGGTTCAATCGCTCCTCTCGAACGGACAGCAGTCCCGGCCGTAGCCGATTGAAGGGCCGGCTCTGGCCGTAATACTCGGTTGTCGCACGTTGTTCCTCGTCCATGAATCTGTCGATATCCTGCGTCCAGACGTCGCAGTCGTGGATGTCGCCGAGGAACGACTGCACCTGTCTAACCATCCTGATGACGGGTGCCAGTTGTCCATCGTACGCCGGCGCGCAGATCTCCAGGGCGTATCGGAGTTTCTTGGCCGCGATTCTAAGCTGGTGGTGCCCGCGTGCGTTCGCCGGGTCTTCCAACGCCGGTTCACAAGAGGAGAATTCCGTCCTTCTGTCGCGAATATGGGCGGCCGCCATCTCGCGGACGTAAGGGCCGTATTTGTCCGTTTCCTGGCTCCGAATCGAGAAGAGCATCTCCTCCAGCCGGCCGTAGATTTGGGCCAGCGTGCGCTTGCGATCGAGCCTGTCGAGCACGGCGAGCACTCCCGGCTGCATCGCAGCCCGGCTCTGCGTCAGCCGCAGCAAGAGCCGCTCGACGCCCGGCCTGTGTCTTGGGTCTTTCCCGCTCGGTCCGCAAAGGAATTCCCTGATGAACTCGATCTGGATGTCCTTGTCGCGGGCGGCGCCCAACTCCTTGGTCAGCCGTTTGATCTGCCGCTCCCAGCCGGCGAGCGTCTCGGGCTCGAAGCAGTCGGCGAACATCCGCAGAGCCGCGCGAATGCGGCGAGAGGCGACGCGGGCCTGATGCACCGGCTCGATGTCTTCGTTGCACCGCACTGCGTGCAGTTCGCCCGCCAGGGCGTCGAGCCGGTCTCGCAGGTACCGGCAAACCAGCAGTTGATAACCGGGGTCGAGGTCGCTCATGGTCACTTGGCAACTCCATACAGGGGGCATTCTTTCGCCGCGAAGCCGGATCCCGCACCTCCGGCGGGACCTCGCTCGGGAGTCCTCCGGCGTCGGTTTCATCCGATGCGACTGGGAACCCCGAGGCGTTCCACTTCTGCCCCTACAAACCGTCCAATCTCCGTTTGTCGTGTTCAGCTGGTGCAAGCGTACGCCGGGGATGCGTCAAAATCAAGACCGGGGCCGAACCGGGACCGATCGACGCAGACGTGGATCGAGACTCTTGTGCGAAAGACCCGTATCCTGCGTGGTTGATCACCGCCTTTCGCTGTCAGTGTCTGTATCGGGCGTACTGCCGAAAAGCTTCATTTCTTGGCCATTCCTTGCCCAGATTAACGCTGCCTTGTTGCTGGCCATCAAGGAGACGACGGGGGAAGACGTTCCACCATGCTGCTGCCCACCGGCGCACGCCAGTCCGTCAGGAAGGCGGGAAAACGACGTGAAAGGGCTGGAAATGACAAGACGACATCGGCGAATCCGTCTTCTGCTTTTCCTGGAGGGCGTTCATCGCGGCCGGTTGCGAACCGAAGGACATGTTGGCGACTTCCTCCGCGAGCGAAGCCGCCGCCTCCGATGACGCCGTCGAAATCCAAGCGCCGTATTCCGGTTTCGGGCACACGGAAGGCATTCAGATCCCACGGGACAGATCCAATCGGTTCACCTGTCGCCGCAACCGCCATGGCGGAATTCTGCGTCTGGTTTGCGCGGTCGTTCTTATCCGGGATTCGCGCAAAGCGGCACGTTTCAGTCCGTTCGCCGGGACGGGCTGAAGGAACAGCGATAGCAGAGGCAGACGGCCAATCCGTAGAAGAGCAGATCGAGCGGGTGAAATGTTGCGACGATCAGCTTGGGCACTGTGCCCGGACTGATCTGGATCAGAACGGATGCGGCCGAGAGCCCTATGTCGCGAGCGACGAGAGCGCCGTTGGCCAAGCAGTTGCCGAGAAGGCAGGCGAACAGAGACAGTCCCGCGGCGAGGCGGCCGAGTGAACGGTCCGGACTTCGCCCGACCATGCGAATCGTGCTTGCGATCAGCAGCCCAACACCGATGGCCATCCACGTGACCGGGACTCCCGTCACCGCTGTGACGGCGGCCCACACGAGTGCGCCGACAACAGCTGCCAGCAGCCCGCCGCCGACGGTCGCCGCCAGAGTCCATCCGGTATGCAGTCCAGTTGGTTCGCTTGGGCTCGATGGCGGGGCGGCCGACTCAACCGTTGGCTCTTCGAGAGGTACTTCGTGAGCAGTCTCCGGAGGTTCGAGCGTCGCGGTGGGCGCTTGTACGTCCATGGGATCCGCACAGGCAGGTGCAGGCATACGAGGCAGTGCGGCTCCCCGACCCTCGTCGTGTGCGGGATGCAAGGGCGGCCGCCGGGACCGCGTTTGGAGACTGTCGTCGCCACCGAGTACATCGGACAGGCGCCTGCGTCGGCCCAACACCTGGGGCATCGCTTCACCGGGGGACGCCGGTTCCACGTTGATATCGATCAGGGGCTCTCCGGCCCCGTCGGCTTCCTGGTGTTCATCGCGATTAACGCCGGATTTCATGACCTGCCTCCCAGGGCGAACCCCGCGGGGCGGGGCCGCGCGCAACACCCACCATCTTCCCTCGGCATCACGCCGGATGAAAGAATCGAGTGATCGTTATCGGTCCTCTCGTCGAGTGGCGATCGGAATCGTGAAGGGCCACTCTGTGTAAGAGATATGAAATGGCGGCAGCCACGCCAACCGGCGGGGCCGAGCCCGAGATTGGCTGTCGTCGGTTTTTGGAGTCATCCCGGATAGATGCCGATAGGACACTGGTTGGAGTGTGTCCGGGCCGGTTTGCCTTGGACTGTGACGGCGGTCCGGCAGGGGTCGGCCGCATTGCTTGACGCGACGGTGGTCGATCCGTAGAATTCCGTCTGATAATTGTTGATTGGAGATCCACATGGGTTTGAGAGGAGTCGTACTCGCCGGCGGCACGGGATCGCGGCTGCGGCCGTTGACGAAAGTGACCAACAAGCACCTGCTGCCCGTGGGCCCCAAGCCCATGATCTACTATCCCATCGAGAAGCTCCTGGGCGTCGGGATCGAGGAGATCCTGATCGTCACGGGCGTCGAGCACATGGGCAGCGTCGTCGGTTCGCTCGGTTCGGGCCGGGAATTCGGGTGCCGGTTCACGTACAAGGTGCAGGACGAGGCCGGCGGCATCGCCCAGGCTCTCGGCTTGGCGGAGAATTTCGCGAACGGCCAGCCGCTGGCGGTGATCCTGGGCGACAACATCTTCCAGTCCAATCTCAAGCCGCACGCGGAGCGGTTCCTCGCGCAAGGAAACGGGGCGAGGCTGCTGCTCAAAGAGGTGGCGGACCCCGAACGGTTCGGCGTCGCCGAAATCCGCGACGGCAAGGTCGTCGGCGTGGAGGAGAAGCCCAAGACCCCCAAGTCCAACTACGCCATCACCGGCATCTACTTCTATGACGGGGAGGTCTTCGACATCATCCGCCAGCTCAAACCCTCGGGCCGAGGCGAGCTGGAGATCACCGATGTGAACAACTGGTACATTCAGAAACGGCAACTGTCCTGCGATTTCCTGGAAGGTTGGTGGACGGACGCCGGGACATTCGAGTCGCTGGTGCGGGCCAACGAACTGGTCGTCAAGGAGCCGCCGCTA
>JAAYVJ010000692.1 GCA_012517265.1 Planctomycetota bacterium
CCGGGCTCGATGGCGGACGGCTCGCGGCGCAGGGCCAGCAGGTCCGGCCGGGCGGGCGATGCCGTGCCCGGCGGTTCGTGACAGCCGACGCAGCTTCGCCGCTCGCCGGGCTGGAGGTAGGTGACGCTTCGCATGGTTTGGACCGCGCGGCCGTCGCCGTCCACAGCCTGGAAATACAGCGGCTTGCGGGCCGGGGCGCGGAAGTAGGCGGAGCCATCCTTCTCGACGGGCACCGTGCCCAGCAGCATGCGGGCGCTCTCGGCGTTGGCGTAGCCGATTCGCGGCTGGTTGGCGACGTGCGTGGAGGTCTTGGGCAATACTTGGAAGATCCGCAGGCCGCGGATCGGCCGGGATTGCGGCAGGGGGAAGAAGCTCTCTCGCACGTTGGTGAGGATGAACTCGCCTTCGTCACTGAGGCCGGATTCGAGACTGCTGGAGACCAGCGGCGGGACCGGCCGGGGCTCCAGCGGGATCGGGTACATGCAGGAGAAGTCCGGGTCCGCGTAGAGCAGCTCGAGATTGCCGAAGCGGTCGAAGTAGTAGAGCCCGGTGTAGTTGTCGTCCTTGACATTGGGGCCCATGCCCGGCAGGGGCTTGAAGCTGAACGCGACGAGGAAGCAGTCCTCCGACAGCGGCCAGGGACTGTGGAAGTAGCTGCCCGGCCAGCCGACGCCCTCGGGGAAGCACACCTCCGGCGTGAGCGTCTCGATGGACTCGAAGCGATCTTCCGCGGTGACGGGATCGAGCCGGCACTTGTCCGGATCGACCAGCACGAGCGAGCCGCCCACATCCGCATGATGTGCCCCCGCGATGAACGCGACCCGGCGGGAACCGGGGATCGCCTTGCCCTGGTAGCAGGCGTTGATTCGCTGGGTGTAGTTGCCGAAGAGGATGGAGGGGTTCGTCCCGTCGGGGTTGCTCACCCACAGGCCGTGATAGTTGGCGGCCGAGCGGTCGACGTAGTCCCAGCGGGAATAGAGGATGCGCCCATCGTTGAGGACCGTCGGGTGCCATTCGTTCGTCTCGTGGAAGGAGAGCGTCCGCACGTTTGTGCCGTCGGCGTCCATGCGGTGCAGCGTGTAGGCCGGCAGGGGTTCCCACGGATTGTGGCAACGTCCGAACCCGCCGCGACGCGTGGACATGAACGCGATCCCGCCGTCCGGCAGAGGGCACGGATCGAAGTCGTCGTTGCAGCCGTCGGTGAGCTGCCGGAGGTTCGTCCCGTCGACGTTCACCGCCCAGATGTGGAAGCAGCGTCGCTCGGGCGAATAGTAGTCGGGCTTGGCCGGGGCCCGCTCGGCAAAACCGAAGTACAGGGTCTTGGCGTCGTACGAGAGGGCCAGGGTCGTGAAGTTGCCCTTGGGCAGGTGGTCTCCGACGACGTCCCGGATCTGGAACGACTTGCCCGGTTCATCGAGGACGTACACGCCGCCGCCGGAGATGTCGCCGTAGTCGTAGAAATAGCCCAGGTACTCGTGGAGCATCTGGCAGACGAAGCGTCGTCGCTTCATGAAGGCGATGCGCTTTCCGGCCAGCAGGGGGTTCTTGAGGGCCATCCCGCGCGTGACGGAGCGGATCTGATGGTACAGCGTCAGGCGGCCTGTGTCGTCGAGCCGATCGGCCCGGGCGAGAGACTCCTTGAGGGACTCCAACGTGGCTTTCTCGCCGGCCAGGTCAGGGGGGTGGGGCATGGCAAGCAGATGAGTCAGCAATGCGCCGGCCCTTTCGCAGACACTCTGAAGGGTCTGCACGTCCGTGGCCGAACGGCCGAGTCTCTGTTCCTGGGCGGCCCAATCCTCCATGACAAGTTTATCGAAGGCTCCGTCTGTCGCCCCGCAGAGAGCCAGGGGCCAGGAGCACAGGACCACGACGGCGGCGAGGACGCAATTGCGGCGGGCCATTGAGTTCATTCGATTCCCCATACAAACCAACCTGCTTGCAGCGGACCACACAGACGCCAGATTACCCAATCCCCCGGGCGAAGACAACAGGAGTTTGCAGGCCTTGTCTTGAAGCCGGTAGGCCGGAGGGATATAATCTGGTCCATCATAACCCAAGGATAGGAGAGCCCGACATGAGAACGTTCTTCGCCATCATCTGCCTGCCCGCGGTCACGATTCTGGCAGTGACTCCCTCTCGCTCCCTCGTCGATCTCACCGAAGGGCTCAAGGCCGGAGTGGCCCGGGTCGACATCACGCCGGACAAGCCCGTTCGCATGTCCGGCTATGCGAGCCGCAAGGACCTCTCCACCGGCGTGCACGACCCGCTGTCCGCCCGCGTGATGGCGTTCAAGACGGAGGGCAAACGGCTCGTCCTGGTCTCGACGGACGTGATCGGGTTCTACGACGGCACGGCCGACTACCTGCGCAGCGCGATCCTGGCCGAGCTGAAATTGCAGCCTTCCGAGCTGTTCCTGACCGCGATCCACACCCATGCGGCCCCCACGTTGACCGTGAACAAGGACCGGGACCACCCCAACAACGTCGAGTACACCGAGATGTTGAAAGACAAGCTGATCGAGGCGGTCCGCCAGGCCCTCGACGACATGGAGCCGGTCGGCATCGGATTGGGCGTCGGCTCCTGCGCGGTCGGCGCCAACCGCCGGGAACTGCGGGTCGCCGACGACGGCAAGACCTCCATCGTCCTGGGACGCAATCCCGACGGGGTCACCGACAAGGAAGTGCTCGTGATGGCGGTGACCAGGACGAACGGGACGCCTCTGGCCGTCGCGTTCGACTACGCCACGCACGGCACGTCGCTGGGACCGGGCAACTACGTCATCAGCGGCGACGTTCCAGGCCTGGCGGAGCAATTCGTCGAGAATATCCTGGGCTTCGGGACGATCGCTCCGGCGTTCATCGGCGCCTCGGGCAACATCGATCCGTGGTTCCGCGTGCTGCCGGCGTTCAACGAGGAACCCGGCTGGATTCCCGAACCCGTGTTGTTGGGGACGGTCCTGGGCGAGGAGGTCGTGCACGTCTATCACGACATCAAGGAGACGCGGGCCGTCGATCGCATCGAGTCGAAGTACGTGACGCTCCAACTGCCCGCCAAGTCGTCTCAGGGCATCGTCGCCCAGAAGGATGGGACCGTGCCGTTTCAGATCACCGCGGCCCGCCTGGGGGACGTGGCCTTCCTCGGCCTGGGCGGCGAGGTCTTCACGGAGATCGGCATGGCCATCAAGGCGGGTTCGCCCTGTCCGCACACCTTCGTGATCACCCACTGCAACGGCGCGGCGGGCTACCTGGCTCCAAAGGAGGCCCATCTCCAGGGCGGCTACGAACCCACCAGCAGTCCGTTTGCCCCGCAGGCGGCCGACATCGTCATTCGCGAATCGATCCGGATCCTCCAGGACCTGTGATGGCATCATCAGAAAGGACACGGGGCACACTTGTACCTCCTCCATCTTGTGATAGAATCTTCGACCTGAGCAGCAGATGGAACATGGTCTTGGGAGGCATGGCCGATATGGGCGTCGAACGCGGCATTCTGGGTAGACCGCTGCGCGGGATCATCCCGCCGATGATTACGCCGTTGTTGGATCGCGACACGCTCGATGTCGCGGGTCTGGAGCGGTTGATCGAGCATATCCTGGCCGGGGGCGTGCACGGATTGTTCATTCTGGGCACCACGGGCGAGGCCGCCAGCCTGAGCCATCGGCTCCGCCACGAGTTCATCGACCGGGTCTGCTCCCAGGTGAACCACCGCGTGCCGGTCCTGGTGGGGATCACGGACACGTCGTTCGTCGAGTCGGTCAACGCCGCCCAGAAGGCCGCGCAGGCCGGCGCCGACGCCTTGGTGCTCGCGCCGCCGTACTACTTCCCGGCGGGCCAGCCTGAACTGCTCGAGTATCTCAAGCATCTGATGGCGGAGCTGTCGCTGCCGCTTTTCCTGTACAACATGCCGAATCGGCCGCGGCCCGGCTTCGAACGAGACACGGTGCGGGCCGCCGCGGAGATCCCCGGCATCGTCGGAATCAAAGACAGCTCGGCCAACATGCTGTATTTCCACCAGCTTCTTCCGTTGTTGGAGGAGCGGCCGGACTTCACGCTGCTGATGGGGCCGGAACAGCTCCTGGCCGAGTCCATCCTGCTGGGCTGTCACGGAGGCGTTTGCGGCGGGGCCAACCTGCTTCCCCGTCTGTACGTGGATCTGTACGAGGCTGCTTGCGCGAGGGACCTGCCGCGAGTCGAGTCGCTGCACAAGGCGGTTATGCGAGTGCACGCGACGATCTACAGCGTGGGACAGTTCGAGTCGAGTTTCATCAAAGGACTCAAGTGCGCGCTGTCGTGCCTGGGCGTCTGCAACGATTTCCTGGCCGAGCCGTTCCATCGGTTCCGCGAGCCGCAACGGAGCCAGGTCCGCAAGTACATGGAAGAACTTGGGATCCTCGGCGAGAACCCCATCGTGTCCCTGTGAGGCGGTGAAGCATGGATGGCAAGCTGCACGCAATCGACATTGCGATCCTGGCGGCGTACTGTCTGGTCGTCGTCGGCATGGGCCTGTACTACTCCCGCAAGTGCCGCACGGCCGAAGAGTTCATGGTGGCAGGGCGGTCGATTCCCGCCTGGGCGGCGGGCCTGGCCATCATGAGCACGTACACCAGCAGCATTTCGTACATCGCCACGCCGGGCAAGGCTTACGACGCCAACTGGGGGCCGCTGATCTTCGCGTTGGCGATCTTCCCTGTCGCCTGGCTGGCCTGTCGGTACGCGGTGCCGTACTACCGTCGGATGAAGCTGGTCTCCGTCTACGAGTTCCTCGAAGAACGGATCGGCGCCTGGGGACGCGTGTACGCCGCACTGTCGTTCCTGCTCTACATCGTCGGCCGCACGGCGGTGATTCTGTATCTCGTGAGCTTGTTGTTGAGCCAGTTCCTGGACTGGCGAATCGAGACGATCATCATCATCATCGGCCTGGTCACGATTCTCTACACGCTGTTGGGCGGCATGGAGGCGGTGATCTGGACCGACGTGATCCAGTCCGTCATCATGATCGGCGGCCTCTTGTTCTGCGTCGCCAGTCTTTCCTGGCGGATCCTCTCCGGACCCGAGCCCCTGATCGGCGCGGCGATCGACGCCCACAAGTTCAGCCTGGGCAGTTGGGACCTCTCCCTGTCTTCGCAGACCGTCTGGGTGATGATCATCTACGGCGTGACGGAGAACCTCCGCAATCTGATGGCCGATCAGAACTTCGTGCAGAAATACTCCTCCGTGCCGACCGAGCGTCAGGCGCGCCGCTCGATCTGGATCGCGATGCTGATCTACATCCCGATGACGGCGGTCTTCCTGTACATCGGGACTGCGTTGTTCGCCTTCTACTCAGGC
>JAAYVJ010000693.1 GCA_012517265.1 Planctomycetota bacterium
ATGCAAGAGAATTCTGGAGAAATCCTCGTGGCGCGGAAAAGATGGACGTTTGCCCCGCGACGGCCGATACAAGACAGGATACAATCTTCAAACCGCTTCCATCCGTCAGAAGCGTATCGCGCCCGCCGGGCCGCATTCGGTGAGCAGGGTTTCGGAGCAAAAGGCATGCGTATTTCCAGAAGGGCGGCGACCACGATTATCGGGGTCACGCTGGCGTCATTGGCCGTCTCGATGATTTTCTGGCGGGTTCTGGGGGAGGCCGGAATCGTGATCGCCCTGGCGATCTTCACTGGCGCGATCCTCCTGGCCCTGGCCTGGGTGCACGGTCGTCTGCTGGCCCAGCAGGCGAGGCACCATCACGCTCTTTTGGAAAAGACGAACACCGACTACCGGCAGATTGAGGCTCTCTCCTCTCTTTTGTGGACGCTGACGCCTGATTTGCCCTTGCCGCGGATGCGGGGCTGGGCGGCGTCTCCCGATTTCCTCAAGGAATTGGCCGAGATTATTCTGGCCACCCGGCCGGGCCTGGTAGTCGAGACCGGCAGCGGCGTATCGACCGTGGTAGCAGGGTATTGCCTTCGTCGGCTGGGGCGGGGCAGGATCGTCTCCCTGGATCACGACCCGAAGCTGGCCGCCGCCACCAGGGCGACGCTGTCATTGCACGACTTGCATGAGGTCGCGACTGTCGTAGATGCACCTCTGACCAACGTGACTGTCGGGGGCACCGCATGGCGATGGTATGACACATCGAGCCTGAAGATCGACGAACCCATCGACATTCTCGTCATCGACGGTCCCCCGGGCACGACCCAGGCGCTGGCCCGATACCCTGCCGTCCCGGTTTTCCATGGTCGCATGCACGATGGGTCCATCATCCTGGCGGACGACGCCAAGCGGGAGGACGAAAGACAGATCCTGTCGATGTGGGAAAAGGAGTTCGGCCTGGAGCCGGACTTCATCGACACGGAGACTGGCGCCTGCATCCTGAGACGGCGCAAACCGGCAAGTCCGTGAAACCCGTCGGGAGCGGGTCAGACGATCCGGCCGTCCTTCAGGACTGCCCAGGCCTTGTGGGGATCATCTGCGGCCGCCCCCCGGATCAGCGCCTCGGCAATCGTGTACCCCGTGTGCCCGGCCTTCGCGTGTTTCCAGGCCTCGTAGAGATAACCCAGATAGACGGAATCTTCCTCGGCTTTCTCGATCTGGACCTTGGGTGCCTTGTCTCCCTCGGCCTTGAGTTCATCGAGGGCTCGCTTCTTGGCGGCCTCGACCTCTTCCGCGGTCGATTCCAGGCTGACGCCGAGCCGGGCCACGTGCTCCTGGAGTCCTCTCATATATGTGTCTCGCAGCCTTTCGCGGATGGCCGCACGGCCAGCCTGGGCGACGTCGTCCCATTTCAGTTGCGGCTCGTACACCCGGCACTGGAAGAACAGGCCCACGACCGCGTCGTCGGGAAGACACCGGCGAACGACTTCCTCGGCCGAGACTCCGAACGTGCCCGCCAAGGCGGACAAACCCTTCCATTGGTCCTCCGGGACGGTGAACGCGATGCGCTTGTTTCTGGGCATAATCGTATCCTTCCATGGGCTTTGAGCCGGCATGTTACAGCGGCGCACGGCCTGGATGCAAGAGGGATCTGGCCTCCGTCTCGAGCCGATCGCCTGATGCGGCCGCGGGCTGAACCGTTGGGAACTGCGATTGCATAGAGGGGAGGAATGTGGTATAAAGTCCGTTCATTTGCCATTTACGGTTTTCCATTTGCCATTGGGATGGTCGATGATCGGACGAGTTCTGTGCTGTGCCGGCAGTCGAATCGCAAATGGCAGGTCGCAGTGTTGAAATTCCTGAAAGGGTCCTGATGGAAGTTGCGGAACTCAAGACGATGATCGGCGAGCTTGAGGCCCGGGTCGAGAAGATCCGGGACTGGCTTTGACTTGCCGAACAAAAAGGCGCAGTTGGAGGAGTTGGGCAACAAGATGGCGATGCCCGGGTTCTGGGACAACCAGGAGCGGGCCCAGGCGGTGGTCGGGCAGCTCAGCGCTCTGAAGGCGATGGTCGAGCCCGTCGAGAGCCTGCAGAAAGAGGTCAAAGACCTGGCGGAGCTATTCGAGCTGGCCGCCGAAGAGAACGACGCGGGTGAGCTGGCCCAGGTCGAAGCGGACGCGAAGGCTGCGGAAAGACGGTGCCGGCAGGTGGAACTCCAGGGGCTCCTGTCGCGTCCGGAAGACATGCGGAATTGCTTCTTCGCCATTCACGCCGGCGCCGGCGGCACCGAAAGCTGCGACTGGGCAAGCATGCTGCTTCGCATGTACACCCGGTACTTCGACATGAACAAATTCAAATACGAGGAACTGGACATCACGCCGGGCGAAGAGGCCGGCATCCGGTCGATCCAGTTGCGCGTGATGGGACCGTTCGCCTACGGCAAACTTTCCTGCGAGATCGGGGTGCACCGGCTCGTGCGGATCAGCCCGTTCGACGCCAACGCCCGGCGACACACGAGCTTCGTCGCCGTCGACGTGCTTCCGGAGCTGCCTGAAACTGATTTGACCATCAAGGAGGCCGACCTCGAGATCGTGTACTTTCGGCGGGCCTCGGGCGCCGGCGGCCAGAACGTCAACAAGGTTTCGACCGCGGTTCGGATCCGCCACATCCCGACGGGAATTCTCGTCGAATGCGTCAACGAGCGAAGCCAGGCCCAGAACAAGAGAATGGGTCTTTCCATCCTGCAATCGAAAATCAATCGCCTGAATCAGGACAAACGCGACGAGGAGATCAGCAAGCTCTACGGCGAAAAGGGCGAGATCGCCTGGGGCAGTCAGATCCGCAGCTACGTGCTCCAGCCGTACCAGTTGGTCAAGGACCATCGCACCGGCCACGAGACCGGCAACGTCGAGGCCGTCCTGGATGGCGAGATTGAGCCGTTCATCGAGAGCTATCTGCACTACCGGGTGAAGGACAGGGCCAAGAAGGATTGATGATTGAGGAAGGCCGATGGATCCTCGAAGAGAACCGTCGGACTTCGCCTTCAATCGTCCAGGATCCAGAATCCTCAATCAATGGACCGATCTATGAGACAAATCATCGATGTCGACGTGACGACGCGGCGGGTGGACCTCGTCAAGTGTAAGACGGACATGTTGGCCGTCGGGCGGTTCTCCGATTCCGGCGATCCCGGTCCGATCATCCGGGCCCTCGACGAGAAGCTCGACGGCAGCATCGCATGGCTGGCCAAGATCGGCGACTTCACGGGCAAAGCCAAGACCTACGCGGTGGTCTACGGAAATGGCCGGATCGCCGCCGAGCGCGTGCTCCTCCTGGGGCTGGGCGAGCGGAAAAAGGCCACCCTGGACACGCTGCGAAAAGCTGCGGGCACGGCGGCCAGCCGGGCCGTCGACATGAAGATCAAGCATGTGTCGCTGGCCCTGCATCCGTCGTTCTCCCGGAGCTTCGACGCCCAGACCATGGGCCGGGTGATCGCCGAGGGCGCCTGCTTTGGCGGCTACCGGTACGATGAATTCGTCTCGGAGAACGGCAACGGCCGGGCCGGCTCGCTTGCGGTCGAGATCATCGACGCCGACGCGTCCCAGATCAAAGACCTCGCTCCCGGGGTTGCCGCCGGAACGATTATCGGGCGGGCCCAGAGCGCCGCCAGAACCCTGGCCAACCGCCCGGGCAACGTGATCGATCCGCCCGCGCTGGCCAAGGCGGCTCAGGAGATGGTTCGCGGCCTGCGGACCGTCAAGTGCACGATCTTCGATGAGAAGAAGCTCAGACAGAACAAGATGGGCGGCATCCTGGCGGTGGGGAGCGGCAGCCGCAGCCAGCCGAGACTGATCGTCCTGAAGTACACCCCGGCCAGGAAGCCTGCAAAAGACCTGCCGACTGTGGCCCTCGTGGGCAAAGGAATCACCTTCGATTCCGGCGGCATCAGCATCAAGCCCGCGCAGGACATGGACCAGATGAAGCTCGACAAGAGCGGCGCGATCGCCGTGATGGCGACGGTGCGGGCGGTCGCCCAGATGGGCCTGCCGATCAACGTGCTGGGCGTGGTCCCCTCTGCGGAGAACCTGCCGAGCGGGACGAGCTACCGGCCGGGCGACATCGTCACCACCTACAGCGGCAAGACCGTCGAGATCCTCAACACCGACGCCGAGGGCCGCATGATCCTGTGCGACGCGATCACCTACGCAGTGAAACAGAAATGCGATGTCGTCGTCGACATCGCGACGCTGACCGGCGCGTGCATGGTCGCCCTGGGGACGTACAAGGCAGGCCTGATGGGCAACGACGACAAACTCATCGCTCTGCTCCAGAAAGCAGCCGAAGACAGCGGCGAAAGCGTCTGGCCGCTCCCCAGCGGCGACGAATACGCCGACGAGATGAAGAGCAAGATCGCGGACCTCAAGAACAGCGGCCCCCGTTGGGGCGGCGCCTGCACCGCAGCCGCGTTTCTGAGGCAGTTCGTGGGCGAAACGAAATGGGCGCACCTGGACATCGCAGGCATGGATCTGTTCGTCAAGCCGACCGAATATGCATCGCTGGGCAGCACGGGGTTCGGCGTCCGGCTGTTGACCACGTACCTGATGAATCTGGTTGAGAAGAAGCATTGATGAGTGAAGTGAAGAAAGCGATAGACAGCGAACGAATCCGCAAGGCGGTCCAGGAGATCCTGCTGGCCGTCGGGGAGGACCCTACTCGCGAGGGACTGCAGAGGACGCCGGAGCGGGTCGCCAGAATGTACGGCGAACTGCTCGGCGGCACCTTCGACGATCCGAATGTCCATATCGAGAGCGTGTTCACCGAGCCGTGCGACGAGATCGTGCTGCTCCGCGACATTCCGTTCTACAGCATCTGCGAGCACCACATGCTGCCGTTCATCGGCAAGGCCCACGTGGCCTACCTGCCCAGCGGCAAGGTCCTGGGCGTCAGCAAGCTGGCGCGGATCGTGGACTGCTTCGCCCACCGGCTCCAGTGCCAGGAGCGTCTGACCGGCCAGATCGCCGACTTTCTCATGGAGAAGCTCAAGCCGCAGGGCGTGGCGGTCGTGCTCCACGCGTCGCACAGTTGCATGACGATCCGCGGCATTCGCAAGCCGGGTTCAATGATGGTCACCTCGGCCCTTCGCGGCATCTTCAAACGCGACGCCCGAAGCCGCAGCGAAGTCCTGAGCCTGATGCACAACGACAAAGGATGATGGCAATTGTGATTGATGATTTGCGATTGAGCTGGCGCATCGATCGGGACTGATGCCGCGATACTAAAATCGCAAATCGTAAATGGAAGATCTCCGAGGGCATATGGTTCGCCTGGGCAGGTTCGTCCGGTTCTCCGTCAACCCGTTCCTCGACGAGGACAGCCCCGGGTGCAATTCCTATGCGTCCAAGCCCGCGGGGGAGGGGCTGAGCATCTACCTCGAAGTGGCGGCTGAACTGGTTGGTCCGGTCGAGCCCCAGACGGGGTTGCTCGTCAATGTCAGCGACATCGACCGAATCGTGCGGCAATCCGCCGTACCGGTTTTCGCCCGTCAGATTCGCGAGCACCTGCGCCGCGGCGAGCACATCCCCCTGGGCACGGCCTCGCAGATCCTGTGGTCGGCCTGCGAGCGACTCTCCGACAAGTTCGACTCGGTTCGGGTGGACCGGCTCTGTTTAAAATTGAATCCCTTCAGGAAACTGGCGATGGACACGAAGGATCCGGACACGATGTACTTCAGCGAGAAGTTCGAATTCGCCGCCACGCACACGTTGTGGAACGACGCGTTCTCGCCCCAGTGGAACTTCGAGATCTTCGGCAAGTGCGCCAACCCCACCGGTCACGGGCACAACTACGTCGTGGAAGTGACGGTCGCGACGCCCGCCGGCGGACCGGCCCTCAAGATCGGACAATTCGAGCAGGTCGTCGATTCGCACCTGATGCAACTGGTGGACCACAAGAACCTCAACGTCGACGTGCCCGAGTTCCACGGACGAATCGCCACGGTCGAGAACCTGGCGATCTTCGCCTGGGAACGGCTGGAAGGCCGTTTCGACCCCGGCCGGCTCCACAGCGTCACGGTCTGGGAGTCCGACCGAACGTACTGCTCCTACTATGGCCCGTCCGAATCCGACCCCGCATAGCCGATGTTCGAGATCCTCTTCGAAAACGCCGATCTGATCGCGGTGAACAAGCCGGAAGGAATCGCGGCCATCCCCGAGCAGAACCCGCAGGAGCCTTCGCTCTTCGAACGGCTCTGCGCCGAGCGGGGCGAGACGCTGTTGATCGTCCACCGAATCGACAAGGACACCAGCGGCGTGATCATCTTCGCCCGCAATGCCGAGGCCCATCGGCATCTGAACATGGAGTTCGAGATGCGCAGGGCCCGCAAGGTGTACCTGGCCCTGGCCCATGGGGTGATCGAGGGGGACTGGGGCAAGATCGACAAGCCGCTGGCCCGTTTCGGCTCCGGCCGGGTCGGCGTCAACGCCCAGCACGGCAAGCCCTCGCTCACGGAATACCAGGTGGTTCGGAGACTCCCGGCTCACACGCTGGTCGAAGCTTATCCCAAGACCGGCCGGCGGCACCAGATCCGCGTGCACCTCTACAGCGTCGGCCACGCGATCGTGGGCGACCGCCTCTACGGGGATCGAACCCTCCAACGGGACTATCCCCGCATGATGCTGCACGCGAAACGCTTGACCATCCGTCCTCCCTCGGGCGAAGAGGTCACAATCGAGGCGCCGGTGCCGCAATCGTTCAACGACGTCGTCGATGCGGCGGCGGGCTAATAACCCAAGAACGGCCTTCTGCGATCATTGGATCAACGCGGTGAACGCGGGATCCTGGAGCAACTCCCTGGCCCACAGGGCGTAGCCTTCGCCGAGGGGGTGGCTGGCGTCCACGTAGTGTTCGGCCGGGAGGGCCGGCGGGAGGAAGTACGGGACCTTGTTCTCGGCGAACCACTGGGCCACCTTCGTCTTGATCGCGCCGTAGGCGGCCGCGTCGGCCTCGTTGAGCATGTGTTCGTTGAACGGGCCCACCAGGACGAAGACCTGATTGCCCTGTTTCCGCAATAGCTCGATGGACCGCCGGAAGAACTTCCACTGCAGCGACGTGTCGAGGTCCACCCAGGTGACGTCCTGCTTCTTGGCGCCTTTGCTGACCCATGTGCCGCCGGCGGGCTCGGGAACCCCGGCTGACTCCGGCAGGCCCCTCGTCAGTTGCTTGAGCGGGCAATTGTACGGATGGCGAAGCGTCCAGTTCTGCACGTCCGAGCTCTCGTAGTAGGTGGTCCGCAGGTGGGCGATCCAATTCGCCAGCGGGATCGTCCGCTTGAGGGCGATTCGGACTCTGGCTGCAAACGGCGCCTTGTAGCAGGGGATCTTGGGCGTAAACTGGCTGACCAGGTCCGGGTGGTTGAAATGGAATTCCTTGTCGGTCTGGAGGTCGTGCTTGACGGAGGTCATCCAGAGCGGGTTGAAGTGCAGCACGACGGTGCGTCCGCTCAGGCTGGGACTGTAATGGCGGAGCAGGCCTTCGAGCGCGGCGGGGTGCGTGCCGTCCAATCCCAGGTTGGCGAACTGCTGTCGGCCGGAGAACTCGTTGAGGTAGTGCGAGAGCGTCTCGTTCGGAGGCACGTAATGGCCCCAGACGACCGAGTCGCCGATCACGAGCGTTTTTCTCTTGTCGCATGCCTGCCTGCTGCAGCGGCTGTAGAGCCAGTAGTCGCTGCTGAGCTCGTAGGGCATGCGGTAGTCGTCGCCCGGCTCGAACCGCTCGTAGCGTTGCCAGACGATCGGCGCCAGGCCGATGATCGCGAGCATCGCGACGGCCACGATGACCCAGTCGGCGGCTGAGAGCCGCAAGGCGTGGGAGCAGTCGAACGGCGTGACATCGCTTGTCTGATCTGCACTCGTCATAGATGTTCCTACAAACGTTGTCTCCCCCTTTTCTAGAACTGCATGTAGATGAACGGCTGGCCCTCGGCCGGGACGGTCAGGACTAGGTACGTCAGCAACAGGATCATCAACGCGATCCGAACCGGCCGGATCTCCAGGATCGACCGCAGTCGCGATTCGAAGAGGAACTGATAGACCCACACCGCCGCGATCAGCCCGAGCGCCAGCAGGGGGCATTTCGGGTCGGACAGGCCGGAGGTGAAGATCCTCGCGACGATCGTCCAGGCGTCGCCGATGGTGGCGGCGCGGAAGAAGATCCAGGCGAACGTCACCATCGCGAATACGAAGAGCTGCTTGACGATCGTCGGCAGCTTCTTCGTATAGAACGGCGTCCGCTCGAGCTCCCGCGTGGCCATGTTCCCGACCGCGTGAATAGCGCCCCACAAGACGAACGTCCAGGCGGCGCCGTGCCAGAGGCCTGAGAGGACCATCGTGAGGAACAGGTTCCGGTAGGTCCCGAACGTGCCCTTGCGATTGCCGCCCAGCGGGATGTAGACGTAGTCGCGGAACCACGAGGACAGGCTGATGTGCCACCGCTTCCAGAAGTCGCCCATGCTGACCGCCAGATAGGGGTTGTTGAAGTTGAGCATCAGGCCGATGCCCATCATTCGCGCGATGCCGCGGGCCATGTCGGTGTAGCCGCTGAAGTCGAAGTAGATCTGCCAGGCGAACAGGAGCGTCGCCAGCAGCAGGGCGGGGGCCTGGTGCTGATCGGGCGAGCCGTAGACGCCGGCGACGTAGATCGCCAAGTAGTCGGCCAGGGCCACCTTTTTGAAGTATCCCACGACGAAGATGGACAGGCCGTCCGTGAAGTCCCGAAGGGTCACGCGGCCTTGACCGTGCAGTTGGGGCAGCAGGTGGTTAGCCCGCTCGATGGGGCCTGCCAGCAATCGCGGGAAGAACGACACGAAGGCCGCGTACGCCAGGAAGTTCTTCTCCCGCTTCGTCGTGCCGCGATAGACGTCGATCGTATAGCCGATGGATTGCAGGAGGAAGAACGACAGGCCCGCCGGCAACAGGAAGCTGGGGGGGGAGATCGCATACGATACCTTCATCGCCGAGAGCAGGGCGTTGACGTTTTCCGCGACGAAGCCTGCGTATTTGAAAAAGCCCAGCACGAGGACGTTGTTGAGGATGCTCAGGGTCAGCCAGGCGCGCTTTCGCGGACTGCTCTCGATCCGTCCGGCGACGAAGTAGTCGACGACGGTCGCGTAGGCCAGCGGGATCAGGTACAGGGGACTCAGCCACGCGTAGAAGACATAGGAACTGACCAGCAGCCAGGGCAGCCGCAAACGGGTCCCCTTGACGAGCAGATAGCCACTGTAGACGACGGCGAAGAAGACGAGGAAAGGCAGGCTTTGGAAGAGCATTCGATTGTCAGTCCATCAAAGCGCGGAGGTGGGTTTCCACGGACGAAGCCAGGCCTTCCAGGCCGTAGCCGCCTTCGAGCACCGAGACGAGCCGGCCCTGGCAGGACCGCTCGGCGATCCCCTTGACGATGCGGGTCAGCTTGCCGAAGCAGCCGGTGGTCACTCGCATGCCGCCGAGCGTGTCGTTCTCATGGGCGTCGAAGCCCGCCGAGACGAAGACGAAGTCCGGCCGGAACGCATCGGCCGCCGGCGTCAGCTTCTTCTCGAAGGCTTCGAGGAAGTCGTCGTCGCCCGAACCGGCCGGCAGCGGGACGTTGATCGTCGCGCCCAGACCTGCGCCCTTGCCGGTTTCGGTCTCGGCGCCGGTGCCGGGATAGAATGGGTACTGGTGCACGCTGAAGTAGAGCACGCTGGGGTCCTCGTAGAACGCGGCCTGCGTGCCGTTGCCGTGGTGAACGTCCCAATCGACGATCAGGACCTTGGCGAGATGATATTGCTGCTGGACGTACCTGGCGCCGATCGCGACGTTGTTGAAGATGCAAAAGCCCATCGCCCGGTCGGCCAAGGCATGATGGCCCGGCGGGCGCACGGCGCAGAAGGCGTTCTCGACCTGTCCCTTCATCACCGCGTCCACCGCGGTCAGCACGCCGCCTGCGGCCAAGACCGCGGCCTCATACGACCGCGTCGAGATGGGGACGTCGCCGGAGTCGAGGTAGTCGTCGCCCTCGGCGCACGCCTTGCGGGCCCGCTCGATGTAGCCGGCCGTGTGCACCGTCTGAATCCATTTTTCCTGGGCCGGCTGCGGCGTCAGCGAGGCCAATTCGCCGTCGAGACGATCGGCCTTGAGACGCTCGACGATGGCGGTCAGCCGCTTGGGCGACTCGGGATGGCCCGCCGGGGTCTTGTGCTCCAGGTACACGTCGTGGTAGACGAACGCGGTCTTGGGTCTGGGATCGGACGGCATACTGGAGCCTCCCTCGCTCACAGGCGATTCAATCGGTCCTTTTCTCACGCAGCGGAATCCGATGGCGTCGTTGGCCAGACACGTGTCGTCGATGGCCGGGTCGCTGGCCCGGTACGCGGATTTGCAGGAGGCGGCGTTGGAGTTCCAACCGCCGCCGCGGATGACCCGCTCCTGACCCTGGGCGGGCCCTCGGGGGTTCTCGGAGGGGCTCTGGGCGTAGTAGTTCGGATCGTAGCGGTCGTTGCACCATTCGGCGACGTTGCCGTGCATGTCGTAGAGGCCCCACGGATTGGGCTCCTTGCGACCCACGGGATGCGTGGTCCCGGCGGAGGTGTCGGACCACCAGGCGTAGACCCCGAGCTGGGCGGTGCGGTCGCCGAAACTGTACTTGGTGTCGGTCCCGGCCCGGCAGGCGTACTCCCACTCGGCCTCCGTCGGGAGCCGGTAGCCGGAGGCGTCGAAGTTGCACTCCCACGTCTCCTCGTTGTAGCAGGGCTCCAGACCCTCCATCAAGGACCGCTCGTTGCAGTAGAGGGCCGCGTCGGCCCAGTTGATCTGTTCGAGCGGCCGGTCGTCGCCTTTGAAGTGCGAGGGGTCGGAGATCTGGTGTTTCTTGAACTCCGCCTGCACGACCTCGAATCGGTCCATGAAGAAAGAGTTCAGCTTCACCTGGTGCGCCGGTTTCTCGTCGGGCCCGCCCTCGTCGTCGCCCATCCGAAACGACCCGGCGGGGATCAGCACCATCTGGATTCCGCTCTTGGTGACGATGCTCATGGGGGTCGCGGTCGCTTGCCCCTCCTGTCGCTTGCAGCCGGCACAGACGGCCAGCGCCGCCAGGCAGCCCACGATTCCCGCTCTCGCACGCGAAACTCTCATGTTCACCGTTCTCTTTCTCACAGGGCGTGCTTCGCACGCCCCTTCCACGTCAATCCTCCGAACGCGCCGCAATTATACGCCGGTCCCGCAGGCGGCTCAACGTGAATCGATTGGCACCCAGTCGGGTTCCTTGTTGTGATGGCCGTCGGTGGTGATCTGGACCCAGTGACCCTTGAGGTCGCTCACGCAGATGTTCCAGCCGGGGGCCAGGCCGCCGCCCATCTCATTGGCCTCGGGTCCGTAGCTGAACGCGACGTACTTGCCGTCGGGGGCAAAGTCCGTGTGATAGACCTCGTGCTCCTTGTCGCACGAGACGATCTTGCGGACGTTGGTCACCCTCGGCTCGCCCGAGGAGGCGTCGAAATCGGCGACGAACAGGTCCCAGTCGGTCTTGCCCCAGGTGATGTGCTTGCCGTCGGCGCTGAAGTCGGGCCGGCATCCGGTCACGCCGAAGGGGGAGAGGTCGAAGATGTCCGTTCCACCGGCCCCGAAAGCCAGGATCGCATGGTCGAAGCCCATCCCGCCGTGGACGGTGGCGACGAACCACTTGCCGTCGGGCGACCAGCAGAGATTATACAGATGGTAGAGCTTGCCCTCGTTCGCGTGCGGGGTGGTCTGGCCGGTCGCCAGATCGTAGATGTAGACGCCCTTGCTGGCGTAGTCGGTGATCGTGTGGCGGTCGTACTCGCCCTTGAGGAAGGCGATCTTCTTGCCGTCGGGGCTCCAGCACGCCTGGCGGGCGTTGTGGGCGACCTTGGTCCGGCCGGCGCCGTCGAGGTTCATGTAGAACACGCTGCGGACCTTGTTTCGACCCGTGCCCTCCTCGCCCTCGAAGCAGATCCTCGCGCCGTCGGGCGATGCGTGGGGGTAGATCTCGCCGACGTCGGGGGTCTTCGTGAGGTTGACCGGATTGGAGCCGTCGGCGTCGATCAGGACCAGTTCCCAGTTCTCCTTGCCGTCGGTCGGCAGGAGGCTCTCGTAGACAATCTTGAAGGGAATGCTCTTGAGGTCGATCCCCGACCCCGGGCGAAGCGATGTCTTCTCGGCCTCGGCCGGCGGCGCGACCGAAAGCATCATGAGGATTGCCAGGGACGAGAGAGCAGGTTTCGAACTGACATGCCGTCCGGACATCTGTTGATCCTCCAACTGAATGACAAGATGACACATGACAAGAATGAGCCTGTGTCTGGCACGTTGGCACGCGGACGGGACAGAGCGGTCCGCGTCCAGACCTCCTCGATCCTCAACCACAAATCGTCAATTCTTCGCCGGCACCCAGTCGGGCTCCTTGTTGTGCAGGCCGTCGTCGGTGATCTGCACCCAGTTGCCGTCCAGGTCCGAGACGCACAGGTTCCAGCCCTCGGCCATGCCGCCGACCTGCTGGCCGCCGGAGAACGGGCCGTAGCTGAAGACAACGTACTTGCTGTCGGGCGAGATGTCCACGTGGTAGACCTTGGACTGGCGGGCGACCCGCAGGATGTCGTGGACGTTGGTGACCTTGGGCTCCTCGGCGTTCAGGTCGACGTCGCCGGTCTGGAGGTTCCAGTCGGTTTCGCCCCAGACCATGCGGGTCCCGTCGGAGTTGAGGTCGGGCCGGCAGCCGCGGACGCCCCATCGCTCCAGGTCGTAGACTCTCCGGCCGAAGGCCTCGAAGGCGATGATCGTGTCGCTGTAGCCCATGCCGCCCTCGACGGCCGAGACGAACCACTTGCCGTCGGGCGACCAGCAGATGGCGTAGATGTGGTGCAGCTCGGTGTTCGGGTGCGGCTGATGCCAGTTCTCGGCGATGTGGTACAGGACCATGCCTGTGGTGGCGTACTCGCGGGTGGAGAATCGCTCGTACTCGCTTTTGACGTAGGCGATGCTCTTGCTGTCGAACGACCAGCAGGGCTCGCGGGCGTTGGCCGCGACGTGGACGCGGTTGCGGCCGTCGAGGTTCATGTAGTAGACGTGGCGGACGCGGTTGCGGCCGCGGCCTTCGTCGGTGACGAAGCAGATCTTGGCGCCGTCGGGCGAAACGTGCGGGTACATCTCATCGACGTCCGGCGTATTCGTCAGGTTGACCGGGTCCGAGCCGTCGGCGTTGCGGATGAAGATCTCCCAGTTGCGCTTGCCGTTGGTCGGGCGATAGGTCTCGTGCACGATCTTGAACGGGATCTTCTTGAGATCGAGGGTGTTCTTGGGCAGCGGGGTCGAGATCGGCTTGGTCTTGGAATCGGCGGCGGCGGAGGTCTCTGCGGCCCCCTCCGCCTCGACGGAAACGACGAGGGAGTTGTCCTGCGACGGACTGTTTTGCGAGCTCCCGTCCCCGGCGGTAACGGACATGATCGCCGCGGCCAGGAGGATCGACGTCAGTATCATGGTCTGTGCCCTTCGAATCGAATGCCTTGCGAAACGCTTTTCACTGCCGCGATCAGGATAATCCGCAAATCCGCCGGACGCAAGCGGTGTCGCGTCGGGTCAAGACGCTCGATCGCACCACGTTGAATAATTTTGACATTCTTGTTTTGACACGGCTCCGACCGGCCGATAGAATACAGACGTTGTATAAGGAGTACGCTTTCCTCCCTCGGAGTTTACCCCTGTGCGTGACAAGAGAGGGAAAGTCCGTTTGCGGGCCGGGATTTGGCCCCAGGAGTACGATAGTGGCAAGAGGTAAAGTCAAGTGGTTCAACGCGAGCAAGGGTTTTGGGTTCATCACTCCCGATGACGGCGGGCAGGATCTGTTCGTCCACCACTCGGAAGTGAAGACGCAGGGCTACGCCTCGCTGGACGAGAATCAGTCCGTGGAGTTCAACGTCGGACAGGGCAAGAAAGGCCCCTGTGCGACGAATGTCGTGCCCTGCTAAGGACGCGATGCCGGTGAACATCCTGAGGCCCCGCGATCTGCGGGGCTTCTTTTTTGGGCATACGAAGCGTCAGTGTGGCGGTAAGTGCATTTCTTGCAAAGGGTTAGATCCAAGTACTTTTTCGCCCGGCATTGCGCATCTGCCTGGCCGACCGGCTGATCGGAGCCTCCTCAAATGGATGCCTCGTTCACGCCGGTGGTGTTGCTCGCTGACGCGATGGAACCGACGGGTCCTACAGCCAGAACGTCTGCGGCCCGCTCTCTGTGCGGAGCCCTCCCTGTGTGCGGCCGAACAGGCAATCGACCCGGAATCGGTCGCCTGCCGATTGACAGGGGGGCTGGGCGAACGTAAGATGAGACCGGTTGAGAGTTGGGGCATGTCGCCACAACGGATTTCCTTTCTGAAGTACATGCATCGTTGGCCGGCTTAAGCGTGGTCGAAGTTCGGGTTTGGGTAACGTGAAGATTGTCGTTTGTATTCCTGCTCGCTACGCGTCCACACGATTTCCCGCGAAGGTTCTCGCCAAAGACACCGGCAAGTACCTCATCCAGCATACGTGGGAACAGGCGTGCAAGGCCAGGCTGCCCCAACGCGTGGTGATCGCGGCCGACGACGAGAAGATCGTGCAGGCCGCGGGGGAGTTCGGCGCCGAGTGCGTCCTGACCTCGCCCAAACATAACAGCGGAACGGATAGGATCGCGGAGGCCGTCGGCCGGTCCGACGCGGATATTGTGATCAACGTCCAGGGCGACGAGCCGCGGATCGACCCCGACCACATCGACCTGCTGGCCCGACTCATGCTGGACAACCCGGAAGCCCCGATGGCGACGCTGGTCGCGCCGTTCGCGGCCCGCGAACAAATCGCCGATCCGAACGTGGTGAAGGTGGTGGTTTCGTCGCCCGTCGCTGGTCGCTCGTCGCTCGATTCCGGGCAGGCACAGGGGCCTGCCTCTACGCGCGACGCACGCCGCACAACGCAGAACGTTCCCCTCAAGGCGATCTACTTCTCCCGTTCGGTCATCCCCTATGACAGGGACCGTGCGGGTGTGGGCGACGCGGGCGTCTACCTGCGTCACATTGGGATTTACGCCTATCGCAGGGACTTCCTCCTGACGATCACCTCCCTGCCGCAGACCCCTTTGGAGAAGCTCGAAAAGCTCGAACAACTCCGGGCCATCGAGAACGGCTACACGATTCTCGTCGGCAAGGTCGAGCACACCTGCGAAGGAATCGACACGCCGGAGCAATACGCCGCGTTTGCGAAGCAATGGAGAAGAAACCACTGAGTGCAGGGAAGACACAGAGCCGAGTGGATCTTATGGGCGGAATGCATGCCACAATGGAAGGGATTCCTCTCAAGTGCTGGGAGGAGTTCGAGGATGCCGCCTTGCGGGCGATTTCCGACACGCCGAGACTGAGAGAATCCAGCCTCATGGATACGCTGGCTATCCGCGAACTCGTCCTGGAGAAGGAATAATGGCACGGGGCATTGGGTCTTTCGCTTATTTCCTGGTGGAGCCGTTACCCATGGCCGGGGACGCTGTCCCCGGACCCCTGGCATTTTCCGCTTTGGGCCAGCAGCATGGTGTGAGAGCAAGGCGATGCCACCATACCGACGGCATCGCCCATGCCACTGGACCGCTGCGGCGCTCGGGGTGCTTGCCAGCAGAGCCCTACCCTCCGCAGCAGCGACTCCAGACTATCGACAACGTCTGGCGTCCGCAAGGGGCCAGACAAATGCTCCTGCCATCTTATCATGCTATTGGCCCAAAGCGAAAAATGCCGGGGTTTGGGGCGGAGCCCCAAGGAATCACAAGTTGACAGACCCGGCTAGGTCAATAGCGTGTGTCGATGATGAAAGCCAGCTTTGGCGAACGGAAATGAATGGTAGTCACTGTACGGCCTTTGCCGCGTGATATCTCAAAGAATATAGCGATTATAGGGTTACCTGGACGGTAGAGTCGTAAAGCATGGTACACATTGAGGCTGGGACTCAGATGGTGGATAGCAAAGAACTGCTGGCCAAGATCACCGACACATCGACCGAGAGCGAATTCTTCGCGCCGATGCCGGCGAACTACAAGAAGGGCAAGACCCGCTACGTGTTCGTCATGGGCACGGTGATGAGCGGGCTGGGCAAGGGGATCTTCTCCTCCTGCCTGGCCAAGCTCCTGCAGGACAAGGGGCTCAAGGTGGCCCCGATCAAGCTGGAGGGCTATCTCAACATCGACTCGGGCACGCTGAACCCCTTCCGGCACGGCGAGGTGTTCGTCCTGGACGACGGGATGGAGACGGACATGGACCTGGGCACCTACGAGCGAATCCTCGACCAGGACCTGAGCCGGGCCAACTTCGCCACCAGCGGCCAGATCTTCAGCTCCGTGCTCAGCAAGGAGCGCCACGGCGACTATCTCGGCCGGGACGTGCAGATGATCCCGCACGTGACCGGCGAGGTGAAGCTGCGGCTCAGACAGCTCGCCGCCGACAGCAAGGCGGACGTCGTCTTCGTCGAGATCGGCGGCACCGTCGGCGACCTCGAAAACGCCTACTTCATCGAGGCCATGCGCGAGCTGGCCTACGAAGAGGGCCCCGGCAGCACGTGCTTCGTCGCTCTGACGTACATCATCGAGCCGCCGGCCCTGGGCGAGCAGAAATCCAAGGCCGCTCAGCTCGGCATCAAGCAGGTGATGCAGCTCGGAATCCAGCCGGACATCATCGTGTGCCGGGCGACCAACCCGGTCAACGAGAAGGCCCGCCAGAAGATCAGCGTCTACAGCAACGTGCCGCTGGAGCGGGTCATCAGCCTGCACGACTCCGCGAGCATCTACATGATTCCCTCGATGCTCCGCGACGGGGGCCTGGATTTCGAGGTTCTTCGGCTGCTCAAGATCGAGGACCGCATCAACCTGCGTCACGAGCGGAAGGCCTGGGCCCGCTGGTGCGATTTCACCGACAAGATCGGGACCGCCAAGTACGAGACGACGATCGGCATCACCGGCAAGTACACCTCGGTCCGCGACAGCTACGCCTCGATCATCAACGCCCTCGAGCACGCCGGCATCGCTCTGGGCTGCGACGTCAAGATCAAGTGGATCGACACGACCAACATCTCCGACGCCAACGTGGCCAAGCATCTGGCCGACGTGGACGGCATCATCGTGCCCGGCGGGTTCGGATCTCGCGGCTCGGAAGGCAAGATCGCATGCGTCAAGTACGCCCGGGAGAACAACCTGCCCTACCTGGGCCTATGCCTGGGGTTCCAGATGGCGGTGATCGATTTCGCCCGGAACGTCTGCGGCATCAAGGGGGCCAACAGCACGGAGCTTGACGTCAATGCGTCGGAGCCGGTGATCGACATCCTGCCCGAGCAGAAGAAGATCGAAGGTCTCGGCGGCAACATGCGGCTGGGCGGCCGCGACATCAAGATCGAGCCTAAAACCATCGCCTGGGATCTCTTCGGCCGCAAGAGCAGCGTGCGGATGCGATTCCGGCACCGGTACGAAGTTGATCCGCGGTACATCGAGACGCTGGAGAAGCACGGCCTGGTCTTCTCGGGCAAGGCCCCCGATCAGCCGATCATGCAGATCCTCGAATTGCCGAATCATCCGTTCTTCATGGGCACGCAGGCGCACCCATGCCTGACCTCGCGTCCGTTGCGTCCGCAGCCGATGTTCGTCGGCCTGGTCGCCGCCGCGATGAAGAGGCACCACCTGGACAACAACCTGCCGGGTTCGGTCGAAGCGGTGAAAAAAGTCTGCGCCTACGCCGAGGCATGAATCGGGAGAGGATAAACCCGACTGTCGCCACTGCTGAAGGTGCTTCCCTCAGAACCGGCCCCGCTCGGTTCGTGCTTCCTGCGGTCTGTCTGCTGCCATCGATCGACTCCTTTCCATCGCACAGCAACATTATTCCGCTCCGGCAACAATCCAACAGATGTGTTTCCTCTACCCTTGCCCATGACATACGCGAGAAGACACCCAGCGAACGTAGGCCCGAGCCGCAGGGCGTTTCACCGGCCGACCGCCTCTGGGTTCACGCCATTGGCCCCAGGCGACAAATGCCGGGGGGCGGGGGGCAGAGCCCCCATGGCACAGGCAAGTACGCAAGAACCGGATGAGTCGGAATCCTGTTGTTCGGGACGCAGGGGCGGTTTATCATGGCCTCGCTATGGCAAGCTGAGTCCCTTATTCAGTGAGGTAACGGATCATGACGCAG
>JAAYVJ010000694.1 GCA_012517265.1 Planctomycetota bacterium
CCTGCTGAACTTGTTGGCCGAAGGCAAGCGGCTGATCACGGTCGAAGACCACTCTCTGTCCTGCGGATTCGGCTCGGCCCTGCTGGAGCTGGCCGCGACCCGCGGTTGCGAACTGGGCCGCATCCGAGTGCTGGGAGCACCTCGGCGTTTTATCGGTCATCATTCCCGGTCCGCACAGCTTATGGAGGCCGGGATTACTGCCGATGAAATAGTCAAAACGGCCAAGGAGCTGTCTATTGAGCGGCAAATCAGGTCAACTCGACGTCCGGCAGGGACGGTCGGAGAGTCCCTCGCGACCCCGATTGATCCTGTTCGGCGACCCTGAGAAGAGGCCCGTTGCCGAGGCCATGCAGGACTTCGCCCTGTTCCTGCGGAACCGGGCCGAGGTCGTCGCCAGTTGCCGTATCGCCGAGTGCACGCCGGAGGTCCTTCGGGACTGCGACTACGCGGTCGTGCTCGGAGGCGACGGCACCATCATCTCGGCCGCTCGCGATCTGAGCGGCGCACGGGTCCCGGTCATCGGGGTCAACCTGGGCAAGCTGGGTTTCCTGGCGGAGTTCAGCGTCGCCGAGTTCAAGGAGCAGTTCGACGACATCCTGGCAGGCAAAGCGCCCGTGGAAACGCGGATGATGCTGGGCTGCCGAGTCTTCCGCGGTCATCAGGAAAGCCGCGAGACATTCCATGCCAAGGCCGTGAACGATGTCTTCATCACCGCCGGACCGCCCTTCCGCGTGATCGAGCTGAAGATCGCAGTGGACGGCCAGCGGGTGGCCAGTTGCGTCAGCGACGGATTGATCGTCTCGACGCCCACGGGATCGACCGCCTATAACCTCTCGGCCGGCGGACCGATCCTGGACGGCTCGATGGAGGCGATGGTGATCACGCCCATCTGCCCCCATTCGTTGAGCTTCCGGCCGATCGTGATCGACGCCGCCAGCGTGGTCGAGATCCGGTGCACTCGGATCAACGAGGGCACGACCGTCTCGGTCGACGGCCAGGTTTCCTCCGGGCTGGCCCTTGACGACGTGGTCCGCATCGCTCGCGAGCCGGGCGGTTTCAAGGTGGTCAACAACCCCATGCGGACCCGATGGGACACGCTGGGCACCAAGCTGAGCTGGGCAAAGAGACCGCGGTACGCAGACGAGAAACCGGCCGGCTGAAGCAGGATTGGGAGCAACATATGACAGGATCGCGATATTGTGAGAACAGATGGCGAGTGAGCCCGGGCAGGTGGTCCGTGCAAGCGTCTGTTGTTCTGTTGGGGCTGGCTGGCGTCGCGGCCTCCTCCACGCCGCGTGCCACGATCCCGCCAAGCAGCTATCAGAGCGGTCTGACCGGCACTCTAAACCCAATCGACAACTCGGCCAACCTGCCGATCACCGGCAACGTCACCGCAGGCAAGCACTTCCGGGGCAATATCCCCTACAACGCGACGACCGGTTTCGCCGCCCCTCTCGGTTCGACGAGCCTGGACTCTTTCCTACGCTACTCCGCGGCGCCCGATGTTCGAACAAGCTATCCCCAGAGCTACGTCCCCTTCTACTCTCCGACCGGCACCGTGACCACGACCCAGCCCGGTTATCAAGGCGTCTTCTCGCCGGTCAGTCCGCGGATCGCCGACGGACTGTGGCAGACGCAGACAGGCCAGGGCATCGACTCCATGACGATGATCGACGCTTCCGAGTACCGGATCGGGAGCAGCCGGCACACCGACGCCGGAAGCCTCGGTGTGGATACCTCGCCCCGGCTCCGCTACACTCCCATGTCGACCGACACAGGGGAATCGAAGGACAGCCTCCTGGACGCGCCGAGCAATCTTCCGGCCCGGACGCCGCTGCCGCCGGCCGACGACGGGCTCATGACGCCGCAGGAATACCAGCAGCGCCTGGAACAGTTGCGACAGAACATCAACAAGATGCAGGAGAGCCTCTCGCAGCTCAACCAGGACCGCAATCCCAACGTCGTGCAACAGCCGCCGGAGCCGCAGACTTCGCCGGTGATGGAGCAACTCGGCCGGCCTGGACTGGAGCTCTACGATCCGTCTGGGCATCAGGAGACCTTGCCCACGCCGCCAGTGGAGACGCAGCAGGCCGAGAGTCCCTCGATCGAACAAGGCCGGCCCGAAGCCATCGAGTCCGGCACGGCCGCCGCCCTGCGACGCGTCGAAGAGATATCCAAGTCGCTCGACCGCACGACGAACGAACAGACCTTGCCGAACGAACCGCTGCCCCAAGTGGTCGCGCAGCCCGCTCCGACCAAGCCACCGGCGGAAATCCCCAAGCAAACCTACGACCGTTGCGATCCGAGTACGCAGAAGCAGTTCGACGAGCATCTCGCAACAGCTCGATTGCACCTGTTCCAGGGGCAATACGACCGCGCGGCCAATTCCTTCCGCCTGGCCTCGGCGTATATCCCTCACGATCCTCGCCCCTACTTCGGCAGGAGCCTGGCCCAACTGGCCGGCGGCGACTGCACCGGCAGCGCAACGTCCCTGATCCGGGCCCTCGAACTGGACCCCGCCTGCGCCCGGCAGAAGATCGATCTGGTCGAAACGCTCGGCGGGCCGGACTCGTTCGTGAAACGAATCACCAGACTCCAGGACCAGGTTGAAGCCGGCGGCGCGCCGCAGCTTCAACTCCTGCTCGCGTACGTCTATTTCCAGATGCAGCAGGTCGACGAAGCCCGAAACACAATCCAGGCGGTCAAGCAGGCCCTGCCGTCCTCACCCGCCGTTGAGGCCCTTGCCGCCGCCATCGACTCGACGCCCGCGAAGTGAACCGTCGCTCGCGGATCCTTCCTCCGTGGGGACCGGGCTCATTGCCCCTTGGCTCGGTCAGTTGCCGTCCTTGGATGCCCCGGGAAGGGCGTCGTCGGGCCAGTCCAGCGTGTCCTCGGGAAAACACCCCGCCAACAGAACCAGCCCAAGGCAGACCGTCCACACATGCGATTTCGAAATTCGATCACAAAGCACCTCTTCGCTCCTCTTGACGCTGTTTGAG
>JAAYVJ010000695.1 GCA_012517265.1 Planctomycetota bacterium
GACGGTCCCCCATCGCAATGACTACAACGGTCCCGGCGATCCGGACGGCCGTTTCTGGCTTCCCGGCGAGTGCGATGTTCCGGTCCGCAATCACGAGTGGTTCTGGACGCCGAACGCGGAGCAGAAGCTCTACTCCGTCGAGGACCTGATGGACATGTACTATCGTTCGGTGGGCCGCAACTGCAACCTGCTGCTCAACGCCAATCCGAATCCGGACGGCCTGGTGCCGGAAGCCGACTTCCAGCGATACGCGGAGTTCGGCAAGGAGATCCGCAGGCGTTTCGACCGGCCGATCGCGCAGACCACGGGGCGGGGCGACATGGTCGAACTGACGCTCCCGCAACCGGCGAAGATCGACCATGCGGTCGTGATGGAAGACATCGAGCAAGGCGAGCGGATTCGAGAGTACCGAATCGAGGGGCTGGTCGGCCCGGGTACCTGGAAGGACCTCGCCAGCGGCCAATCGATCGGGCACAAGCGGATCGAGCGATTCGAGCCTGTCGAAGTCGCGAAGATCCGGCTCCGCGTGCAGAAATCGGTAGCGGAACCTCTGATCCGGATGCTCGCCGTCACTCAAGCCAACGGCTGATAGAACTGGTTGGGACGGTCGCCCAGCGTGTTGGCCAGTTCGCCCAGGCCTTCGATACTGCACTCAATTCGGTCGCCGGCCTTGAGGAAGTTGCCGGTGGCCATGCCCACGCCGGAGGGGGTGCCCGTGCAGATGACGTCGCCCGGCTCCAGGGTCATCAGGTGGCTCAGGAACGACACGATGTCCGCGACGGAGTAGATCATCTGGCCGGTATTGGCGTTCTGGCGAACCTCGCCGTTGACCTTCAGGACCATCTTGAGGTTCTGGACGTCCGCGACCTCGTCCTGCGTGACCAGCCAGGGCCCCGTGGGACAGAACCCGTCCGCCCACTTGCCGTTGAGCCAGTCGTAGAACTCGTCCCACGGCCGCTGCTGGCGGCCCTTCTTGAACGTCACGCTGCGGGCCGAGACGTCGTTGGCGATCGTGTAGCCGGCGATGTAGTCCGGGGCGTCCTGGGCCGTGACGCACTTGGCGTTCCTGCCGATCACGACGGCCAGCTCCAGCTCATAATCAATCTGCTCGCTGTAGACCGGCCAGGCGACGGTTTCGCCCGGGCCGACCACGCAGGTCGAGGGCATCATAAAGGGTCGCGGCGTGGTCGTCCGTCGCGGCGAGTCGGACAGGCCGAGCTGGAAACCGCGGTGGAGAGAGGCCTCCTTGATGTGCTCGCTGTAGTTGCCGGCCAGGGCCAGGATCTTGCCGGGGCGGGGGATCGGCCCCAGGAGCTTGACGCGGTCGAGCGGGACCGTTTTCGCAGCAGATGGGGCGAGCTGACGCACCTGGTCGAGGCAGGCGGGGCCCCGTTCCAGGATTTCTTTAATACTTTTGGGCGGGTCGGCATTTTTCCAGGATGCGGGGATATCCAGGATGCCCCGGCCGGTCACAACCCCGCACGAGACAGCTCCATCCAGCAGGTACGTCGCCAGCTTCACGTTCGTATGTCTCCAGAAAATCAGGAATTACGGATTTGGGGCGCATTCTACCATCGACGTCGCGGGATACAAGCCCCTGTCGCAAGACCCGCCGGATTGTCCCATAAAGATCGCATCGAACATAGTGACGACGGGTCCGAGGGGCTTGGCTGGGGCAAAAACGGCGATCTGATGTCTGTTCCGCGGCGGATCAGGGTCGCAAACCGCGTTAGCAGCCCCAAGAAACGGGGTCCGTGCTCTTCGATGGTATCCCCCCGGCGTTTCTCTCAAGGGAAAATCGTTCGCCGTCCGATGCGACGGATGCCGGCGAAGGGGGCCGCGAAGAGCGCTCGGTTGCTGTCGCGGGCCGCGATAGTGCGCGGGATTGTGACAAAACGTGTGCCTGATGAAGGGGTTTACGAGCATGACGCTACGAGAGATCTTGAGCGGAACGAGCAACTGGCTTCGGTCGCATCGGTATGCGCCGGCGGGACGTTGTGAGCCCAGCCTCGACGGCGACGGTTTGCTGACGATGACGCTCGATTCGGAGGCTACTTTTGCAGGCCCTGCGTCCACCCGCAAGATGGGTTGCTCCATGAAGAATGGAACGGTCGCTCTGGAGCGGCGCGAGCCCATTGAGAAGCTCCAGGAAGGTTTCAACCGCCTGATCGGCCAGCTCGAACAGATCAACGACCACCTCAACGAGCAGGTCGCCCAGCACCAGGAGCTGATGGGCAAGGTCCGCCAGCTTCCGCAGGTGTTGGAGAGTCTGCCTTCGGCGGTGGAGAACCAAAAGAAGCTCACCGCCCAACTGCTCGACCAGCTCCAGAGCACCGCGGCCAAGGACCGGCAGTTCCTGGAGGTCGTCGGGAGGATTCCCGCCGAGACTGCGCGACAGACCGAGGCGCTGGTCTCGATCGATCACCAGCTTGCGGCGGCCGCCGACACCGACGTCCAGATGACCCAGAGCTTCATGAAGTTCAAGGACACTCTGGAGCGGCTGAACAACAACACCGTCAGCAATACCGAAGGCATCCTGCAGATGAGCAAGACCTTCGCCGCCAGCGATCGCTATCTCAAGTACGTGGTCAACAAGCTCAACAAGCGGTTCGCCTGGGTCTTCGGCATCGCGATGACCGTCTGTGCCGTGGTGATCTGCGCCCTGGTCGGGATCGTCGTGTACCTGGCCAGCTAGCGGCGGGGGAACCCGAAACTCGAATTTCGAAGCTCGAAACGAGCACAGAGGATCGGAATCCAAGGCTCGATGCGTTCCGCCCCTCGGGGCGTGGCGTTTTGGGCGATTGGGTTGTGGTCCTTCTTTCGTTTCTGTCCCATGCGAGGAGGGGCAGTACGCATCCCCGGTGACGAATTGGTCTGGACGCTCGGGGTCCGATCAGGTATCGTTTGGGCGGCTAGAGGCATACGAGGTTCTTCGCCGCTTGGCGCGTGCGTCCGAGCGACGAGAGGCGAACGAAGAGCGACGATCCGTGGAAAGGGCTCACTATGACGGGGTTGACGTGCTGTGCTGTGGTGCTGGCGATGCTGGCCGGGGCGAATCCCACGCCCCAGAAGTGGGAGTTGGTCTGGTCCGATGAGTTCAGCGTCGCGGGTCTGCCCGACCCGAACAAATGGGACCAGGAAGTCGGCTTCATCCGGAACAAGGAGCTGCAATACTACACGAAGGCCCGGCCGGAGAACGCCCGCGTCGAGGACGGCATGCTCGTCATCGAGACCCGCAAGGATGACTTCGAGGGCCATCCCATCACCTCCGCGAGCCTGCGGACGCGGGGCAAAGCCTCCTGGCTCTACGGCCGGATCGAAGTCCGGGCCAAGCTCCCGACCGGCAAGGGGATGTGGCCGGCGATCTGGATGCTCGGGATCAATCCGGAGCACCGTCGCTGGCCGGACTGCGGCGAGATCGACATCATGGAGAACGTCGGCTTCGACCCGCTGAAAATCCACGCGAACATCCACACGAAGTCCTACAACCACGTGTTGCGCACGAACAAGGGCAACACGATCGAGGTGACGGACCCGTCGCAGAATTTCCACGTCTACGCGATCGAGTGGTTCGAGGACCACATCGATTTCTTCGTGGACCAGACCAAGTACTTCACGTTCCAGAACGAGGGAACGGGCAACGACGTCTGGCCCTTCGACAAGGAGCACTACCTGATCCTCAACGCCGCCTACGGCGGCTCCTGGGGCGGCCAGAAGGGCGTGGACGACTCGATCCTGCCCCAGAAGTACCTCATCGACTACGTCCGGGTCTATAAGAGCAAGTGACGC
>JAAYVJ010000696.1 GCA_012517265.1 Planctomycetota bacterium
CTGCTCATCCGCCGGATCAACATCCGCCGGGTCGTCCCGTTCCCAGGCACGCCGCTCTATCAGCAGGTCGGCCGCAAGTTTCTCCGCAAGAACATGCGGTACTACGTGGACTGGATCGAAAAGGTCCGCCAGGAGATCGACATCCCGATGCTGCAAAGGCTCTTCCCCATCGGGACAGTCCTCAAGGACCTGGTGAGCGAGGTCCACAACGGGCACATGACCTTCCTGCGTCAGATCGGCAGCTACCCGATCGTCGTCGGAATCCACGAGCGTCTGCCCCTGGACGAGCGGTTCAACGTCCGCGTCACAGGCTACATGCGCCGCAGTCTCGTCGGCGAACGAATCGCGTGACGCATCTGGTCTTCCGACCGGACAAATTCAGATCTTCTTCAGCAATTCGATCGCCATCCTGGCTATGCGCTCGCCGCCGCCGGGCGCGATGCGGGAATTGACCGTTTCATAGCTGCCCTCGGCGAAGGCCTTTTCCGTCGGGACGTACGCAATGTCGTCGTGGCACAGCTCGATCACCAGTGTGATCGGGAACGGACTGGCCTTCTTGATCGCAAGGCCCAGATCGACGAAGACCTCGCCGGGCAAGCCGACCACCGCGACCTCGTCGCTGAGCCGGAACACCTGGATCTCCACGGGGCTGCTCGCCCCCCGCGACTGGAGGTCGACGATCTTGTACGCGCGGACCTGATCGAGGAACGACATCTGGTCCGTTCCGATCTTGTCCATGTCCCTTCGGGCCTGCTCGATCTGGGCGGGCGAGAACTGCTGCATGGGCGTCTCGATCCGGACATCGCTGACGGCCAGACGCGGCTCGACAATCGGCTTGGCCCGCGTCAGGCTCTCCGCGACCGTTCGGCCCAGGGTCGTGCCGATCGTCTCCGTCGTGAGGCGCTCCCTGGTCGTGACATCAATGTGGTTGATGTCGCCGCAGGCGCCGTTGCCGAACAGGAGCACGAAGTCCTCGCCGTACTTCTGTCGCAGGGTTTGCTCCGCGAAGTACGGATAATCGGCCGCGTACTGCGTGCCGCCGAGGGTGTCCAGGTGCAGCGCGAAATTCACCAGGCCCGCGAGAGCCTTCTGGCCGTCACGGAACAGGATCACGCCGACTTCCGGATCGATCGGGCCGGCGACTTGCACGATGTCGGGGTTCAGGACGCCGGGATTGAAGCGGACGGTCCCGTCCTTCATGTGGAATCGACGGTTGAACGAGAGACCCTGTTGCTGCGCCGTCGTCGCCTCGACCTGCACGGGCCGGACCTTGGCGTCGGCCTCCTGGATCGCCCGGACAATCGCCGAGACCAGTTGCGACGGGTAGTCCACTTTCTCGCAAGGGTCCTTGCCGTGCGTGGCAACGGCCTTCGCGTGGAGGTGATCCCTCAGGGCGTCGAAGTACAGCGGCCCGGTGTGGCTGTGCGTGGCGGCGAGCAGAATGTTCCCGGCAGGGATCCCGATTTCCTGCTCCACCTGATCGCGGGCCCGCCGCGAGACGTCGTCGGAAAGGCCGATGAGATCGCAGAAGACCATC
>JAAYVJ010000697.1 GCA_012517265.1 Planctomycetota bacterium
CGCCACGATGGACGAGTGCATCTGGGAAACACGCGACTCCGACAGATCCAACGTCGCACCGATCTCCTTCATCGTCATCTCCTCGTAGTAGTAGAGCACGATGATGAGGCGCTCGGCACGGGTGAGCCCTTTGGTCAGAAGGTTCTTGAGGTCTCTCTTCTGGGCCTCAAGGAGGGGGTCTTCGCTGCGGTGGTCCTTGATGACATCGATTTCATAGACGTCTTTCTCGCCCTCGGCGTCGCCGCATTTGGTATTGAGGGAAACAAGGCTGGCGGCGTTGGCGTCCCGTTGGAGCCGGCTGAATTCCTCCATGTCCATATTGAGCTCGGTGGCCAGTTCCTGCTCATCGGGCTTGCGGCCGAGGTGCATCTCCAGTGTGTGCGTGGCCTTGGCGAGTTGATGGGCGCGGGCCCGCACCAAGCGGGGGACCCAGTCCATACTGCGAAGCTCGTCGAGAATCGAACCCTTGATTCGCGGGGCGCAGTAGGTCTCGAACTTCACTCCCCGGGCGGGATCGTAGGCATCGATCGCGTCCATGAGACCGAACGTCCCGGCGCTGATCAGGTCGTCCAACTCCACCTTGTCTGGCAGCTTGGCATGGAGCCGCTCCGCGGCATATCGAACCAGATCCCGATAGTGCTCCATCAGCAGGTTGCGGTGCTGACTGGCTCGGGTCTGGTGGAATTGAACCCAGATTTCCTCGATCGTCAGCGTGGTGGGGGGCTTGGGTGCGTGGGTCTTCACAGATTGCCTCCGGTGCGGTTGACACTCCTCAAGGGCGGTATGACGGGTCGCCATATTGTTCATTCATCCTTGCCAGCGGATACGTCCCAAACACGGGCACGCAATCTCCTATCTTCCATTATCGATCCGATGCGGGGGAACTTTAATTGAGCCACCGCATCACCCTCCGGAAAAAGCTGTCGTCCTGCGTATCGCCGGACCTCGCGCCGGCGACTCGAGCCGCCAGGGATGCGAACGACGAACTGATTTGTGCCTTCGGATAAGCCAGCACAACGGGCTTGCGGGCCCGAACAGCGGTGCAGAGGCGTTCATCCTTGAGCAGCACTCCGGCGAAATACAGATTCGCCTGAAGGAACCGCCGGGTCACGTCCGCCACCCGCTGGTACACCTGCTTGCCTTCGGCCATGCTGCGAGCCATATTGACCACGAGGCTGATGGGCTGGCGGTATCGTTTTCGGACCAGGACCTTGATCACGCCATAGGCGTCGGCCATAGCCGCAGCCTCGGGAGTCGTCACCACAAGGACTTGGTCGGCCGCCAGGCAGAAGCCGATGACGGAGGTGGAGATCCCGGCGGCGGTGTCGATCAGGATCGTGTCGGTTTCCTCTTGGAGACGCGAGAGATGGTCAAGCAGCCTCCGCTGCTCCAACTCGCTGATGTCGGCCAGGCGGTCAAGCCCGGAGGCGCCGCAGATGACCCGCAATCCTTTGGGGCCCGGCTGGATGATCTCGTCCATCCGCTTGTGTCCGCTAATCACGTGCGAGATGTTGTATTTGCTGCGGATGTCCATCACCAGATCGAGGTTGCCCAGCGACA
>JAAYVJ010000698.1 GCA_012517265.1 Planctomycetota bacterium
GCACTTCATCCGGCGTCAGGCTCCCCTCGTACTGCACACGCTCCGTGGCGTAGAGCGAGGGAAACCGCAGGAGAATCCCGCGTCTTAGCCGCAGTCGCCACGGCAGGGGAAGACACCGACCCAAACGCGCCAGGACGCCCAGCATTCGCACACTCCCTTCAACCATGCCTGATTTGACCCATCACGTCACGCGATCATTCTAGCGGACCGCTCCCTTTCTGCCCAGAGCAGGCCTTCCAAGCACAGTCGAGCCCGGAATTCGGCCGTGCAACAGGCGTTTCTGCAAAGGGAGCGAACCTGCCGTAAAAACTCACCGATTTCCGCATTTTCGGGCAAGCCGATTCGCTGAAAGATCCCTACCATCCGACTGGGAATAGCAAAATTCGTGCAACATCTCAGAACCCCAAAACGCCCCCGACGCACAATTTTTTCTATTCCCGGCCGGGCCTCAAGTTATGTGCATTTCAACCTTCCTCACAACACGAATTTTTCGACAAATCCGTGCAACATCGGGCAAGGGTAGAGGGACGCGTCAGTGAGAGCGACCCGAAAACGTGATGAAAAAAATGACACAGCGGAAAGGGCGACAGGACATGGCATTCGAGCTTGAGGCTTTCGACGGGCGGATCGATGCGGACTACCTCGACTGGCTGGTGGACGTGCACTCCGCGAGCATCCAGCGGCACTTCTGGCGCCTCTGGGACTACTACGCCAATCCGATGGCCGACGCCTGCGGCGGCTCCGCGGCCGATCGCAAGGTCAGCGAATCGGGACGCTGCTACGTCCAGGCCCAGGAGGTCGGCCTGCCCTCGCGAATCACCGGCCTGGCCCGTTCGCCGTACGCCGGACCGTTCGGATCGCAGCCGGTCCGCGACATCCAGCGCAAGGAGGTCGTGATCGAGAACGACATCGCCTGGCGCGTCAACGCCGCGGCCGACTTCCTGTTCGGCAAACCCGTCACGCTGATCTCCAAGGCCTCCGACGACCGCAAGCGCAAAGACATTGAAGCGATCCTAAAGGCGCTGTTCGCGGCCAACGGCGGCCCCGGCTTCTTCCAGGACATGGCGGTGCTCGGAAGCGTCTACGGCTTCGTCGATTGCTTCATCCGGGCGCCCCAGACTCAGGACCCGTCCGGGGGCCCGCAGTCTCGGCAATCTCGCCCCGAGACCACCTCCCTCCCTTCCCCTCCCTCGCTTCCTCTGCCGGGTGCCCCGACGGGCGACAACACCGGGGACCCGCTCTCTCCCGCGCTGCAATGGGCGCAGGCGATCGATCTGGAGCTGATCGAGGCGCCGAGGGCACTGCCTGTCCTGGACGAAGACGACTATCGCGCCGTCCGGCTGTACGTGCAGCACTTCCACCAGAAGAAGAACGTCATGAGCGGCCGGGGTTCGTTCCTCTCGCGGATTCTCGGAGCCGCCGGCTGTCGGAGCGACACCAGGCAGGTCGTCGCGGTGACGGAGATCGCCTCGTCCGACCACTGGCAGCGCTACGAGGACAAGGAGCTGGTCGCGGAAGGCCCGCTGCCGTGGGGCTTCCTGCCGGTCGTGCACGTCCAGAACGTCGCACAGCCTTACTACTACGAGGGCGTCAGCGACGTCGAGCCGCTGATCCCGCTGCAGGACGAGTTGAACACGCGTCTGAGCGACCGGGCCAGCCGGATCACGTTCCAGTCGTTCAAGATGTACCTGGGCAAGGGCATCGAAGGATTCGAGAACAAACCCGTGGCGCCGGGCCGGATGTGGTGCACCGACAATCCCGATGCTTCCATTCAGGAATTCGGCGGCGATCTGGCGGCTCCGAGCGAGCAGACGCACATCGCCGAGATCCGCGAGGCGATGGACAAGGCCAGCGGCGTCACGCCGATCGTCGCGGGCATCCTCCAGGACCGGCTCGGCAATTTGACCAGCGCGGTGGCCCTGCGTCTGACCTTCATGGGCATGCTCAGTCGGAACGAGCGCAAACGGCACACCTACGGCGAGGGCATCCGAAAGATCTGCCGGATGGTCCTGAGCATGCTCGACACGGCGGGCGTCTACGCGACCGGCGAATCGGAGCGGGACGTGGAGATCGTGTTCCCCAGCCCGTTGCCCGAGAACCTGACGGAGAAGCTCCAGGAAGCGCAGATCAAGCGGGACCTGGGCGTCCCCCAGGACCAGGTGCTGCGAGAACTCGGCTACGAAACGAAATGACGAGGACCGACCATGCCGCAAGGAGTCCGGTCTTCAATCACGAATCATCCATCATCAAGGAAACACGGAGTCCCTATGAGCGAAAACGACGTGCACGACGACGCAACGACCCTGGCCGACCAGTTGGCCCGGGCGAATGAACGGATCGCACAGATGTCCGAGGAACTCAACGGCCTTCAGATCGAGCAGAAGCTCGCGCACAAGCTCGCGGCGGCCGGGGCGATCGACCTGGAGACCGCGATCCTGGTGGCCAGGGCCCGCATCGAAGGCAGGACCGAAGCGGATCTCGACAACTGCGTGACCCGCCTGAGGAAGGAAAAGGCATACCTCTTCGGGGGATCCAGTCCGGTCCTCGCTCCCCGCAAGACCGCGACGGC
>JAAYVJ010000699.1 GCA_012517265.1 Planctomycetota bacterium
CGTCGACCCAGTAGGCTTCGAGGTGTGGAATGAGCGTCGCTGACGGGTGGCTGTTGTCGTGTCTGCGCAAGCGATTCTACCGAACGATCGAGATCGAAGTCTCGCCGAAGGAGTTTACGTACCGATACAAGGATCGGGAACGCCGGGTGCCCACCTGCGGATATCTCCGAAAGAGCAGAGGGGATGACTGGGGCTATCAGTTCGAGGAGAAATGCGAGACGACGGAGCACGTTCCGATCGACTTGTCTTGCGTGGTGTCTTTGGAGTTCCGGCCGGATATCGGCAAAGTCCTTGCCGCGTTCCTATGGTACGGGATGCGCCCCCTCTGTAACAGACTGATTCGCCCCACCCTCGTCTTCAAAGGGATCGAACGCTTCGACACCGGACTTGGCTTCGAATACGCTGCGTTTCGCGAAGCGGGAGCCCAGATCGCCGCGGACGGCGAGGTACACTTCCAAGTTCAGGCAACGCCCGCGACCAAGCAATGACATGGTTGTGCTTGGGCAGAGAGCGGCTTGCGGAGCACAACCGACCGCGGTATAGTCGTCGGCGATGATGCGCGTGTCGCGTGACGCCGCATGCCGTGACGCACGCCCCACGCGGAGCAACACGAACCTGGAGGAACGCTATGGATCGTCGCGAGTTTCTGCGGACCGCCGCCGCCGGAGCGGCCCTTTCCACCATCAGCAGTTATGTGCCGCTGTACGCCCAGGCCAAACCTCGACGCGTCGGGTTGATTGGGACCGGCTGGTACGGCAAGAGCGCCCTGTTCCGCCTGCTCCAGATCGAGCCGGTCGAGGTTGTCGCGGTCTGCGACGTGGATAAGAGAATGGTCGCGGAGGCCGCGGAGATGATCGCGGCCCGGCAGAAATCGAAAAAGACGCCCCGCATCTTCGGCGACTGGCGCGAGATGCTCAAGCAGGAGCAGTTCGACATCGTTCACATCGCAACGCCGGACCACTGGCACGCGTTGCCGATGATCGCTGCCTGTAAAGCCGGCGCGGACGTGTACGTCGAGAAGCCGGTCAGCGTGGACGTGGTCGAAGCCCAGGCCATGGTCGCAGCGGCCCGCAAGTACCAGCGCGTCGTCCAGGTCAACATGCAACGGCGGAGCACGCCGCACCTGATCGAGGCCAAGGAGCGTGTCATCCAGGAAGGGTTGTTGGGCAAAGTCGCATACGTCGAGATCTGCTGTTACTATCCGATGCGCAATCGCAGCAATCCCGCCGCCACTACGCCACCAGCGCACTTGGACTACGAGATGTGGACCGGTCCGGCGCCGATGCTGCCCTACACGCCGATCCAGCATCCCCGCGGCTGGCGGGCGTTCATGGAGTACAGCAATGGCATCGTCGGCGACATGTGCGTGCACATGCTCGACATGGTCCGCTGGCTGCTGGATCTCGGTCCCGCGACGCGGATCAGCTCCTCCGGCGGCATCCTCGTGGACAAGGACAGCAGAGCCACCATCAGCGACACCCAGACGGCAACATTCAACTTCGGCGATCTTCCCGTCGTGTGGACGCATCGGACCTGGGGCGGCACCCCCGATCCGGAGTTCCCCTGGGCCGGCTTCATCTACGGCGACAAGGGCACCCTCAAGGCCGACGTGCACAAATACAAGTTCATTCCGCAGGGCCAGGGCCAGCCGCTCGAAGGCAAGGCCCTGTACGAATACGACAAATACCCCGAAGACGAGACCGAGAGGGACCTGGAGCGGCACGTCGCGGCGCCCATGCGCCGCCATTGGCGCAATCTCCTGGACTGCATCGAGACGCGCAGTCAGCCGGTATCGAGCATCGAGCAGGGCGCGATGACCGCGACCGCGTGCATCCTGGCGAACATGGCCTGCAAGCTCGGGCGGTCTCTGACCTGGGACCCGGACAAGGGCCAGGTTGTCGGCGACGAGGAGGCCAACAGGCTGCTCGCCCGTCCGTACCGCAGTCCGTGGACACATCCGGACCCGGAGCAGGTGTGAGAGACGATGAAGGTGGGAACGCAGGAACGAAGAGGCAGAACGCTCCGACCTTCATTCCTTCCTTCGCTTCCGCGTGTCGTCCGATAAGAAATGGCGACACAAACCTGATATTTTTGTTGCGCCGCCGCGAGAAAAGGGCTTCCCATGCCGCCGGGAATCGGGTAATCTCACCGCCATGATCTACACGATTTCACGGACAGGTGGCTTCATCCGTTCGTCGTTTCGTCGGGGGTGGAAGCGGTAGGTTTGGCCTACTTGTCTGTGCGTACTCAAAGGCTATGATGGGATACGGAAGTCGTACGTCGAAAAGGGATATCGAATAGGGATATGCAGTCCGCGGAAACATCGGCCGGGTGGAGTCGGGCGTTCCGGAAGTGACCGCAGCAGCGCAGCCTGGGAGTTGTCGCAATGCCTCTGTTGACGCTGTGTTTTCAGCTTCACCAGCCATTTCGGTTGAGCCCCGAGGGGACCTCGCTCTTCTGGGACGAGAAGAACCGGGAGATCTTTGCCCAGCGAGCGGATCGCTGCTATGTTCCCACGCTCCGAATGTTCTCGGACCTTGTCCGTACCCACTACGACTTCAAGATTTGCCTGAGCCTCTCCGGGACGTTCATCGAGCAGGCGGAACTCTATCAGCCCCAGGTTCTCGATGCGCTCAAGGGGCTTCTTCATCTCGGCGGCGACACCCGCCAGGTCGAGTTTCTCGAACAGCCCTATTACTTCTCCTACGCATCTTTCTTCGCCGACCCGTGCAAGACGGAGTTCAAGGAGCAGGTCTCGTTGCACCGCCAGAAGATGCACGACATCTTCGGGGTCAAGCCGACCGCTTTCGCCAACACGGGGCTCTCCTACAACAACGAGATCGCCAACATCGTGGCGGACATGGGCTTCCGGGCCATCCTCTGCGAGCCGACGGACAAGACGGTGGACGTGCGAACGCGCACGCCCATCCTGGCCAACGAGGTCCATCGGGCGATCGGCCGAAAGGGCCGTCCCCGCAAGCTGGCGGTGCTGCCTCGCAACGCGGCCTTGAGTCGCAGGCTCGCCTTGAACTTCAACGGCGACGTGCTCACTGCGGGCCAGTACGCGGATCTGGTTCACGATGCCGGCGGTGAGGTTATGGCGCTCTACGGCGACTTCCCCCTGGTGGAGACCGGGACGCCCGCCTATGAGAAGATGGTCGAGTTCTGGCGGAGCCTGGCCGAGGAGGTCACTACCCGCACCGACATCGTGCCGGCCAACCCGACCGAGATCGCCGAGTGGTTTCAGATCACCGAGTGCCCCATGGTGGATTGTCCCGACCCGGTCGATTCGCTGCCGGAGACGATGTCGGGCCAGCCGGGGACGCCGCCGTCCCACGCCCAATGGGTGCTCTTCCGGAATATCGAGAGCCTGGAGACCGACGCGAAACGCGCCGGAGGCGACCTCGTCCGCAGATTCCGGTACCTGACCACGTCCGACCATCTGCAGTATCTGCGGGAGAACGGCGCCAGCCGGGAGCTGATCGGCGATCCGATCAATCCCTACGATTCGGTGGCGACCGCAACCTATGCCCTGACGCACGCGATCGACGAACTGTTCCACGCGGTGCGCAGCTTCAATATCTTGAAGAAGAGCGCTCGGACACCGGTCATCGTGGTGACCCCGGAGACCGGCCGCCTGCCCTCGGAAGGGATGGGCCAGTTCGCCAAATACGTCTCGGGCAAGAGCGGCGGCCTCGGCGAGGTGATTTCGGCCCTATGCAA
>JAAYVJ010000700.1 GCA_012517265.1 Planctomycetota bacterium
GCTCTGGCGGATCATGACGCCGGCCTTGGACCAGCCGTCGTTGCCCGGCGTGTTGTAGATGCTGTGGACGCGGGCGACGATCGTGCCGTTGCCGGTGAGGGTCTTGTAGGCATAGCGGAATTGGTCTGAGGTGCCCCAGATGTCCGAGCCCTGGCCGTTCATGATGATGTTGCCGGACGACGTGGTGGCGAACGCGGGGGCCGAGCCCTGGTACCACAGCGACACGGTGGTGGCGCCGTTGGCGGTCCAGTTCTGCGGGGTGTCGAACGCCAGCTCGGCTTCGGAGTAGAACGGGGAAACCGAGTTGTCATAGGTCAGGGGCATCGACTGCGTGCCGCTGTGGACCGCGGTCTTCTCGGCGAACGGGGCCGTCATGTAGCCGACGGTCGAGCCGCCGTAGACGGTGTTGGTGACGCCGTCGATCCAGGACTCATAGATCCGGCTGCCCTCGTCGTCGGTGTAGCTCTCCATGTCGTCGATCGGAGCGTAGTCCTGCGTTGTGAAGTTCCACACGTCGCCTGCATAGGTGCCGGCGTCGGTGACTTCGTCGACTCTCCAGAAGTACTTCGTCGCGAAGTTCAGCGAGGACGGGGTGAAGCCGTGGGTGGCCACGGTTCCGGCGGGCGTCGTGCTGGCGGTAACCGAGTTGCTGTCGGTGCCGAGGAAGACCTTATGCGAGGTGGACCCGCGTCCGGGCCGCCAATCGAGGTTCGTGCCGACCGCAACGCCCGTGGCGGCGACGGCCGGGAAGGGCTCGCGGGCCAGAACCGGAGCCGCGTAGAACCGCACTTCGCTGAGGCTGCCCTGGGCGATCGTGCCCCAGTTCTTCGTGATGGTCAGCTTGACGAACTTGGCGTCCACGCCGCCGAAGTCAACGGTCGTGTTGGCCGTGTAGGTCGGCGCGCCGGGGCCCTGAGCGAATTCGGGCACGCCGGGCAGCTCGGTCCAATTCGTGCCGTCGATCGAGTACTCGATCTTGACATTCTTGGCGCCGAAGCCGACGAAGGCTTCGATGATCTGGTTGGCGTTCCAGACCAGCAGTTTGTCGAGCTTGTACACCTTGTCGAACTGGTACTGGATCCAGGCCGGCAGGGCCGCCGTCCACATGTCGGCACCGTTGGTGGAATGCTGATCGTCGGCGTTGAGGCCGACGCCGTTGATGGTCTTCTCGGGGCCCATGGTGGCCTGCGCCGAAGAAGAGGCCTTGGCGGTGATGCCGGTGATCGGATAGGAGTACGGCTCGGCGGTGAAGCTCCAGATCTCGCCTTTGAAGATGGTGTAATCGGGAGCGCCGTTGACCTCGTCCACTCTCCAGTAGTAGGTCTGGCCGAACTCGAGGAGCCCTGCGGGGTCGAAGTCCGTACCAGTCTGGCCTTCGCTGACCAGGACGCCCATCGGGTTGGTCCTGCTGGCGTCGTTCACGTCGTCCGGGCTGGTCCCGAAGTACACGTCGTGGGCCGCAGCGAACTCACCGGCGTTCCAGCTCAGAACGGCGTCCTGGTGCACGTCCGTGGCCTTGTCGTCCGGCGTCGGATTGGCGGCCAGCGAAGCGTCCATCAGGCCGCTCATGATCTTGATGATCTCACTGTCCGTCAGCGCCCGGTAGTAGATCTGGACGTCATCGGCGATGCCCTTGTAGGTCTGGCCGGTGTCCGTGTCCCAGCGGCCGACCTGGGTGTTGCCCGTGGTGCCGAGGTAGGCGGCTACGCCGGTACTCTGGGCGACCTGGACGCCGTTCACGTAGATCCTTCGGACCTTGGTTTCATAGTTGTACCAGAACACCACATGGTACCACGTGTTGTCCTGGAAGAGGTTCGCGGGCGAATCGGTGTCGTTGCTGTAGAAGCCCATGCGCACGCCGCGAACCGGGGCGTCGGTGCTGGTGGTGCCGCCCAGACGGTAGTGCATGCTCAAGTTGGTCGAGCCCGATTGTGCCTGGGAGAAGAGGACCTGCGAGCCGCCGACCAACTGCGGGTTTATCCACAGGGCGATGACGAAGGTGCGGTTGTCGAGCGGAATGTGCGGGGCCGAAACGTAGCTGCCGCCGCTCATCTGGATCGCCGTGCCCAGCTTGCCCGCCACCCAGGTTGGGTTGTTCGTGAGCGTTGCATCGTAGCCGTGAAGGCTCATGTCCTTCGCAACGGTGCCTTGTCCCTCATCGTACGGCCACCACGCGACGAGATCGGGGTCGAGCCCTGCGATTGCCGCCATGGCGGGCGTCAACAACGCGACGCAGAACCCAACAAGAACTGACTTTCTCAACATTGTGGTCCTCCTTTGCAACTTACACTACATCGATGCTGCTACGCGACAAGCGTATACAAAGAGCATGCGCTCTGTTTCGTGAAAGGCCAAGGGGCGGGATGTCTCAGCGTGCTGTTTTGCGTGTGGCTATGTTGACTCCTCCTCGAGCGAAAAAGACGCCCATAAGGGCCGATAACACCAGCAACTGCATGGTTTTCGCATTTTATCGTAGGAGGGGCTCCGCGATCAACCAAAATCCGAATGAAATCGCCAAACCTATGTTTTATCGTCACTTACAACGTGAAACTTGAGTGAATCTGGGCAAGATGCGGTTGTCGGGCTTGTGACTGTGTCACTCGCAGAGGGGAATCCCCAAAGCCCAAAGAAGCGGGGCCTGTGTCTACGCGACACAGGCCCCAGCTTCTGCCTGAGAGCGACTCTGAGGTCGTCGGACCGGAGCCGCCAGATCTGCCCTGATGCGGGCGGTCTTATTGGCCGGCCGCGGGTTTGCCGAACGCGATGTCGTCGATGAACAGGAGGCCCGCGCCGCCGGAGGCGGGGTTGGACCGGTTGTCGACGCCCAGGATCATCGTCTTGATCGCCGAAACGTTCACCCCGCCCGAGCTGAACTGGCTCAGCGGGATCTTCCACTGTTGCCAATCCGCCGCGGTGACCGCCTGCGGATCCGAGTGGGTGACGGTCTTCTTGTGGCCGCTCTTATCCTCCAGGGTCAGGTACAGCGCGCCGGGGTCGTTGCCCGTCCTGGTCAGTTTGACCCAGTAGGGAGCCGCCAGGCCGGTCTGGTTGATCTGCGTGCTGGCCCCGTCGGTGGTGGCCCGGTTCAGGAAGGTCACGCCGTTGCTGGGCGTCACGGCCACCATGGCGTGCCGGGAGCCGGCTTCGAGATTCTCGCGGATCGTGACGCCGACCTTGGTCCAGGCGTTGGCCGCGACCATGCTGTCGACGCGGGCGATGATCGAGCCGTCGCCGCTGAGCTGCTTGTAGGCGAAGCGGAACTGGTCGGCGTTGCCCCAGATGTCCGCGCCGCCGGCGCCCATGGTGATCGAGCCGTCGGCGTTCTCCAGGAAGGCGGTCGGGTAGCCCCGGAAGTAGAGGGACAGCGTATCAGCTCCGTTGACCGTCCAATTCTGGGGCGTGTCCCAGGAC
>JAAYVJ010000701.1 GCA_012517265.1 Planctomycetota bacterium
CCCTGACACATTTTGCATCCGTTCATAACCCACCTGTCCATGGATCGGTTGCCTGCATCACTCCAACACCCCTATCTTATCGCCGGAGCGATCGCGAAGGAAAGCGGAATCTGCGCGGCACGAGAAGGACGCGATTGGATTCGCCCCGGCCCGACGGTATGCTACGTCCCCAGAGTCTCCGGGAACCTCGGAGCCGGTTCGATTTCGGTTTCGTTCGCGAGGGGAAAGTCCTATGCATCACAAGAGCCTTGTCGTGGGTCTCGTCTGTGCCCTGCTGTTTTGCCACATCGCCGTGACGCGGTGCCAGACTGCCCCGGATTACACGGGAGAGCTTCAGCGGAGAGACATGTGGGTGAAAAAGAACCTCGCCCCGGTTCGGGAGGTCCAGGCGGAGACGCCCGAGTCGCCCAAGGAGCGAGAGGTCGGGATCTTCGTCATCGCCAACCACGACCCGGTGCAAAAGAACTCGCGAGGCGGCAAGCCGATGAAACTGGGCACGGCCGAATACTCGCGAGGCCTGTATTGCCACGCGACCAGCCGGCTCCTCGTTCGATTACCCCACGCCGGGCGGACCTTCGACGCGGTGATCGGCGTCGACAACAACGAAAACACCCAAGCCGGCGGCGGCAGTGTCCACTTCTTCGTCCTGGTGGGCGAGAAGGAGGTATTCCGCTCCGACCTCGTCCGGGGCGGCGGCCGGGCGGGAACCCCGGTGCACATCGACCTCGGCGGCGCAATGGAGTTCCTTCTGTGCGTCGACGACGGCGGCGATGGAATCTCCTGCGACCAGGCGGATTGGGCCGACGCCAGGGTCGTCCTGGCAAACGGAATGACGATCTGGCTGGCGGACCTGCCGATCCTCGTGGGCCAGGACCAGCCGCTTCCTGCCCGCTCGGTCTTCCAGCCGCCATTTTCCTTCGTCTACGGCGGTCGCAGCTCGGACTCGCTGCTGGGCTCGTGGCGCCTCGACGAAAGCAGCCGGCATCTCGACAGGAATCGCACCCAGCGGACACAGGCGTACACCGATCCACAAACGGGCTTGGTCGTTCGTTGCGAAATCGTGGAATACCACGACTTCCCCACGGTGGAGTGGACGCTCTACTTCAAGAACACAGGCTCGAAGGACACGCCCATCCTGGAGAACGTGCAATCGTTGGACACGCAGTTCGAACGCGCCGGCCCCGGCGAGTTCCTGCTCCATCATTTCATCGGGAGCCCTTGCACTCCCTACGACTACCGGCCTCAGGAGACCGTGCTCAAGCCGGAGACCGTCAAGCGAATTTGCACCGCCGGAGGCCGCCCGACCAACAGCGACCTGCCGTATTTCAATCTCGAAACCGGCGACAGCGGTGTGATCGCCGTGGTGGGCTGGCCGGGACAATGGGCCGCCAGATTCGTCCGGGACGCGAGAAATTGTCTACGCGTCGCCGCCGGGCAAGAGCTGACGCATATGATCCTGCACCCCGGCGAAGAGATCCGCACGCCGCTGACAGTGCTGCAATTCTACCGCGGCGACTGGATCGACGGGCAGAACACCTGGCGGCGCTGGATGTGGACTCACAACATGCCCCATCCCGGCGGGCGGACGCCGGGACCGCAGATGGCCGCGTGCAGCTCGCACCAGTACGGCGAGATGATCAACGCAGATGAGGCGAGCCAGAAGATGTTCATCGACCGCTATCTCGGCGAGGGGCTGGCGCTCGACTACTGGTGGATGGATGCAGGCTGGTACTGGAACAAGCACGGCTGGCCGCACGTCGGCACGTGGGAGGTGGACACGAACCGCTTTCCGAATGGTCTGCGGGCCATCAGCGACTACGCCCACTCGCGAGGCGTCAAGACCATCGTCTGGTTCGAGCCGGAGCGAGTGGCCGCAGACACGTGGCTGAGCAACACGCATCCCGAATGGATCCACGGCGGCTCCGGCGGCGGACTGCTCAAGCTGGGCGAGCCAGCGGTGCTCGAATGGCTGACCAGCCATATCGATGGGCTCATCAACAGCCAGGGCGTCGATCTGTACCGCCAGGACTTCAACATGGATCCGCTCGATTCCTGGCGATCCGACGACAAGCCCGACCGCCAGGGCATCGCCGAGATCCGTCACGTCGTGAACTATCTCGCGTACTGGGATGAGCTGCGCCGCCGTCATCCCGACATGCTGATCGATTCGTGCGCCAGCGGCGGGCGTCGCAATGACATCGAGACTCTTCGCCGCGCGGTCCCTCTGCTTCGCAGCGACTATCTCCTGGAGCCGATCAGCCAGCAGAACCACACCTACGGCATCGCTTTCTGGATCCCGTTCTACGGAACCGGGATCAACCAATTCGACGCCTACGGGATGCGAAGCTGCCTGTGTCCCCACGTCACGGCGTGCTACGACATGCGCCGCCAGGATCAGGACTACGGCGCGGTCCGTCGCCTGTTGCGACAGTGGCGAGAAGAGATCGCTCCCAACTACCGCGGCGACTACTATCCATTGACGCCGTACAGCGTGGACGACAACGTCTGGGTCGCCTGGCAATTCAACCGGCCGGAATCGGGGCAAGGCATGGTGCAGGCGTTCCGGCGGACCAAGTGCGAGGAGAGAGCAACACTCGTGCGACTTCGCGGTCTCGATCCGCAGGCTCGATACCGTTTCGCCAACATCGACACGGACCGGACGTGGACCATCTCGGGGCGGGACCTTCTCGATCGTGACCTGCGGGTGGAGACCGATGGACAGCCGGACGCCATTGTGCTGACATACGAGAGAATCGACTGGCCACCTGCGCGAGGCTCGTAGTGACGCCGTAAGGCGTTATCTTCCTCGACGAGAGATATGCCCTGACGGGCGCGCTACAACCGAACATCGGTCAGACGCGAGGCTTGTGCCCCTGGTAGATCGATGCGACGCCCCAGGTCAACGGCGTCGCCGAGACCTGGGCGAAACCCGCCTCGGCCATCAGGCGGCAGAACTCGCCGGGAGGGTGAAAGGCCTCGATCGATTCATTGAGGTATCGATAGGCCTGGCGGTCTCCGGAAATCAGTGCGCCGATCAGGGGGACTCCGTGCCGCAAGTACTTCAGATGGCACCAGCGAACGACCCGATTCCTCGGCAAGGAAAACTCGAGGATCAGCGCGACGCCGCCCGGCTTGAGGATGCGGTGGATCTCTCGGAGGGTCGTCCGCACGTCGAGGGTGTTGCGAATGCCGAACCCCATCGTGACGGCGTCGAACGTGCCGTCTGAGAATGACGTCGCGGAGGCGTCGGCACAGAGGAGCTCCGCGCGGTCTGCGAACCCCGCTCGGCGGAGCTTATTGCGCGACACGGCGAGCATCGGCTCGGAGAAGTCGAGCCCCACCGCGCCGGTCAGTTCGGGATGTCGTCGCAACAGAGCGATCAGCAGGTCGCCGGTCCCTGTCGCCAAGTCCGCGACTCTTGCCCGCTCGCAGGTTCCGAGCAACCCGGCGACCCTGCGCCGCCAGGCGAGATCCCGGCCCAGCGACAGAATATGGTTCAGCAAATCATAGGTCGGCGCAATGCGGCCGAACATCTCTCCCACGCGGCCCCGGTCGCAATTCGAGACACGACCGGTGACGGGAGGATCCTCACTCATGCCGCACGCCGGACCCGATTACAGCTTCGACTGCATCGCGGTGGACAAATCGATCTTGGCGTCCACGACCGCCTGTTCGAGGCACTTCTTCCAGTCGTCGCCGAACTGGTCCTTGTACTTGGGCTTCTCGTAGGCGTAGATGATCGAACGGGACGCGTTGATCAGGGCGCCGGTGCCGTCGGGCTTGCAGAATCGGATGCAGTCCACGGCGTCGGCTCCCTGGGCCCCGTAGCCGGGGACAAGGAACCAGATGTTGTCGTACTTCGAACGCAGCGACGTGGTCGCCTCGGGGGTTGTGCCTCCGACGACCATGCCGATGTCGCTGTAGCCCTTCTCGCCCATGTACTCGGGCCGGCCGGCGATCTCGCCCACGACCTGGGCCATCTTCTCATACAGCGCCTGGCCGGAGGAGTCCTTGAAGTCCTGGAGAGCGCCTGCCGAGGGGTTGCTCGTCCGCACCAGCACGAACACGCCCTTGCCCTGGGCGGCGGCCATCTTGGCGAACGGCTCAATGCCGTCGGCGCCGGTGTAGCCGTGGATCGTGATCGCATCGGGGGCCAGCACGTCTTCCAGGCCCGTCAATTCAGAATTCTGCAGGTGAGCGGTCGCGTACATCTCCGCAGTGTGGCCGATGTCGCCGCGTTTGACGTCGCCGACGATCTCGAGCCCCAGGTCGTCCGCCTCGCTGATCAGCGCGTAGTAGGACTCCAGACCTTCCCAGAGATATCGTTCGAAGAAGGCGATATTGATCTTCACCGCCGGGACGATGGGTGCGACGATCCGCATCGCCTGCGTGCAGAAATCGAAAATCGCATCGACCGCGGCGGCCGCGTCGAATTCGTCGTTCATCTGACGGTGACCCCGGATGGCCGGGGGCAGTCGGCTGTAGATGGGATCCAGGCCAATCACCAACGGCGTCTTTTTCGATTGCACGGCGGCATGCAGCCGGTCAGAAAAGTGGCTTGACATAATCGGACGAACCTTCCTTTCAACGTATCCCTAAGTCGCAACCGGCGGGCATCGCTGCATCAAAGCTCCTGGAAAACTGCCGACAAGTTCCACTTGCCCAAGCCCGGCAACAAAACTGCTTGTACCAAACGACCGGACCACTATAATCGCGACCGGAGTATCGGGCAAGACAGAATTCGCCTATTCGGACTTTTCCGGGAGCCCCGCCGAGGAGTTCCCATCGAGGCGCCTGTGGAGAAACCGAAGAAATCCAGACGCAAGAAGCTGATTCTCTGGTTGGGCATCGATCTGACCGTGGCGGCGATCGTGATTCTGCTGCTGCACCACGCGCCAGCCCGATATCGTCCCGCGACGCCTCCGCCCGACGACCCGAATGGACGTCGCGTGCATCCCTACATCTCCCACGAGCTGATGCCCACCCTCTACAACAATTCGCAGGACCGCAAACCCTTCGAGATAGAGGTGGACGAGGAAAGTCTCAACGAAGCCATCGCCCAGGCCCGCTGGCGTGAGGAATCGGGAGGGATCAGGCTGTTCTCGCCGGCGATCGCGTTTGCGCCGGGGCGCGTCGTTCTGATGGCCACCGCGGACATCGAGGGCGCCGATTTCGTCGTCACCGTCGAGATCCACCCGCAGATTCTGGACGACGGCCGCCTCAATCTGATCGTCGAGAGCGTCAAGATCGGGATCATCCCCATCACGTGGGCGGCCAAGAAGCTGGCTCGGGACAAGTACCGGGAACAAGTGGAGGCCGGAGGAATCGACCTGGAAGACTGGCGCACGAGGATCGCTGCGTCCCTGCTCAACGAGGAATCCTTCGAGCCGGTCTTCCCCGTGGACGACAAATGGGTCCGCCTCACAGGCATCGACATCGTTCAAGGCAGACTAGCCGCCCGTCTCGTCCAGGTTCCTAAGCCGAAACACTGAGGGGATCGACGTCGCCCGCTGTTCGCCGTTTGCGGGCGACGTGTACGACGAGCACCAGTGCGCAGAAGCAGGCGAACGCCCCGATGCCCACCCATCGCACCTTGGCCCACAGCGTCCAGAGACTGCCGACGGAAGCGAGACTGCACGCGATGCCCATCAGGACATTCCACAACAGCCTCCGTCCGCCGCGGGGCATGCTGTCGCCCAGCAGCGCCTTCTGATTCATCATGAGGAAGAACGTGAAATAGGCGATCGGCAGCAGAGTCATGCAACAGACGGACGCGACGATCGCCAGCCAAAACGCGGCCTGGTTGTAGAACAGCGGTGCCAGGACGCCCAGCGCGACCATCAGCGAGCCGATCCGCTGCGTCCAGCCGCCCCGCGGCTTGTTCAGCAGCTCGCACAAACACAGGCCGTTGATCGTCATCAGCATCGTTGCGGCGCCGGTCACCATGCCCAGAACGCCCAGCCCAAAGACGTACTGCGCGAAGACCCTGCCCGTCAGAGGGGCCAGCGCCTCGGCCAAGTTGAACGAATCCCGTTTGAC
>JAAYVJ010000702.1 GCA_012517265.1 Planctomycetota bacterium
AAGAAGGTCCGCGTCAGGGGCTTGATCTTGCGGTAGCGAGTGAAACTGCGGTCGCTGATCCGGCCGTTGAGGACGACGACGGGGACCCGCAATCGATGGGCGGTGAACAGGAAATTGGGCCAAACCTCCAGTTCCATCAGCAGGCAAAGAGAGGGCTCGATGCGGTCGAACGCCTTGCGAATGATCCAGGAAACGTCGAAGGGAAAATAGAACACGGTCCACTTGCGGCCGAAGAGCTTGTCCGCCTGGGCGTACCCCGTATCCGTCGTGGTGCTGACGACGATCTCATGGTCGGGGTATCGCTTCTCGATCTCGGCCACGAGAGTCTTGGCCGCGTTCACCTCGCCCATGCTGACGGCGTGGAGCCAGATGCACCGTTTCTTCGGGTCTTTGCGGGCCACGTTGCCGAACCGCTGGCCCCAGCCGGCGCGATACCGCTGATGTGCCGCCATGCGATAGAACAGAACAGGACTGAATGCAAGCCCTGCGAGCAAGTAAGCCAAATCGATAATGAATCTCATATCCATCCTGCAAGGTATGCTGCCGCGAGCAATCCCCGGCATGATAGTGCCGGGGGCCGGTGGTGTCAAATGCCGCCGGCGCCCGGGATGGACTGAGAATCGATCCGGCCCCTGAAAATCACGGGGCGGCGTTCGCCGTCGCTGCGACCCGCTCCAGTTCGAGCGAGGGGTCCTTGTCGAGGAAGAGGCCGCCGCCGCGGAGGATCAGGTTGAAGTCGACGAAGAGGTTCATTCCGATGATGCCGTCGAGCGTGCCGCCTTCGGGCGAGGAGATGTCCATGAGCACGACCGGGACGTGGGTGGCCCGGAACCAGCGGCCCAGGGCGGGGATCTCCAGGGCGTCGATGTAAAAGCCGGGCGCCATCGTGACCTCGCCGGTGACGCCTTCGATCTCCACTTCGAACTGGGGCGCCGCCGGGTTCAATTGCAGCCTCGCGGCCATGCGGGATCCGACCACGGTGACCTGGGCGCCGGTGTCGAGCATGAACCGGTTCTTGTCCAGCGCGCTCTTGACGCCGTTGAAGAGATCGACGCTGTGGATGAAAAAGAGGCTCTGGGAGGAGTTGCCGATGATCGTCGAGGGTCCGGCAGGCGGAAAGTCCATGCCGGTGCTGGTGGTGCCCCAGCCGCCGAGGATGTCGTCCAGGTCCCAGTCCGAGCCGCCGCCCATGTCGAGGGTGGGGATGTACTGAACGCTGATGCCGCCCAACGGGCGCAACTCCAGCGGGATGACGTTCGTGAAGCTCGGGGCGTCCGCGTCGTCGGGTTCGTACAGATCGATGTCGGGGGCGGTGAACGTCCGGCCGTCACGCTCCAGGGTGATCTTGCTGTCGTTGCGAATCACCGTCGTGTAGTAGACGCTCATCGGACTTCCGATCGCCGTCGGGAGATCCGGCGCAGTTCCGGGATTCCGCCCGACAACCACGGACACGTTGCTCTGGCCCATCATGCCCGACTGGTCCAGCGTGAGCGTCGCCGGGGCGATCGCGTCCAGCCCGCCAATGAACACGGCCAGGGGAAAGCTAATCAGGGCGTCCACCGAGCCGGTCACGCCGCTGACGGTGGTGATGTTCGAGGTGAGCAGTCCCTTGTAGAGGCCGGCTCGCGTAGCGTCGGCGTAGCCGATCACGTGAGCGCTGGCCCCCGTATCGAAGAGTCCTATAATATAGTCGCTCTTGGGATTCACGCCGGTAGGATAGCTGCCCCGGACGGAGGTCTCGACGACCGCCTCCATTTCGAGATCGTCGCCTCGCTGCTTGGTGATCGACACCGCGATCCAAGGCACGAACCCGTCGACCGGCGGCGACTCCACGAGCAGTTCCTCTTGGCCCTCGGCG
>JAAYVJ010000125.1 GCA_012517265.1 Planctomycetota bacterium
GTGCAACACCGGTATCGTCGTGGACCGTGTTCGCGACGTTCTGGACGTCCTTGACGAGAATATTGAGGACGCCCCGAACTTCGGCGCCGGGGTCGACACCGAGTGCATCCTGGGCATGGGCAAGATCGGCGATTCGGTCAAGATCCTCCTGGACATTGACCGCGTTCTGGGTGGAGCCAACCTGGCTTCTCTCAGCGGCGCCGCTTCGTAGGCCGTGGCCTAAGTCTCCGCGCAGCGGTCCGGTCAAACGGTTCCCCCGCCGCTGTGCCATTCGCCAAACACTCGCTCGCCGCAACCATAGGCAAAAGAACCGCATCACGGACGACACGTTGGAGCATTGGGAGGCACGGGTGGCACCAGGGGTCGAGGTCGTTGTAGATCGAAAGAATTCAGAGGATTCGTACGAGGAGATCGGAAATGTTCAAGAAGATGAAACTCGCGACCAAGATGGGCATCGGCTTCGGCGTCCTCGTGGTGATCTCGGGCATCCTGGGCATCGTCGGATGGAGGGGATTGACCAACGTGGCGAAGAACGCGGACCTGAACAAGGCCGGAACTGAATGCCTGATGGGACTCAACCAGTGCGCCTCGCTGCGCAAGGATTTCACGATCCAGGGATTCGAGAAAGCCGCCAACGAGGAGAAGAACGCGCCGGAGAAGTGGCTGGACGCATACAATGCCCTGTTGGCGAAACTCCAGGACCTGGAGAACACGCCTGGCCTGAGCAGTTTCGACAAGGCGATCGCCGCGGAGGCCCGAACCAAGATGCCGGCCTATCTGGCTTCGTTCGAGCACCAGAAGGACGCGCGCAAGATGAAGGACGACGCGTTCCAGGTATGGGCGAAGGTCGGCTGGGACATGACCAAGGAAGTCACCACCGCCATTACCGACATCGTCGCGCCCGCCCGCACTGCGGCCGAACAGGCCAAGAACATCGACGACATCGTCCGCTGGACGAAGGTCGGGACACAACTCGACGAACAGGTATTCCAGGAGTTTCTGTTGCTGCGGGTCAATGCCGTCTACCTCCGTGCGACCGACCGGGAAGAGCAATGGACGAACTACCAGAAGCAGCTCGCCAAGGTGAAGGAGAACATGCAGGCCTGGACGACCCTGGTCAAGGGCGACACCAAGATGGAGACGGTGGCCCAGAACATCGCCGGATTCCTGAACAGCTATGATGAGGCAGGCAAACAGTACCGCGCGGGCATGGTGGCTCGCGAAGCCGCCCTGACGGAGATGACCACGGCGGCCAAGGCCATCGTAGACACCATCGATCGTCTCCAGGCGTCGTTGAAGGCCAGGATGGAGAGCACGGTCGCCCAGACGAACACCCTGATGATCTCCATGGCGATCGCCGGCATCGTGTTGGGCGTCGTTCTGGCCGTCCTGATCACTCTGAGCATCATCAAGCCGATCAAACGGATCATTGAAGCGCTGACCGCCGGATCCGAGCAGGTGGCGGCCGCCTCCAGCCAAGTGTCCGCGGCGTCGCAATCCCTCGCGGAAGGCGCCACGGAGCAAGCGGCAGGTCTGCAGGAAACCTCATCGAGCCTCGAAGAGATGGCTTCGATGACCAAGCAAAACGCCGACAACGCGCAGCAGGCAAACACGCTGGCCACCGAGGCCCGCAAAGCCGCCGACACCGGCACTGAGTCCATGAGCCGCATGAACGGTGCGATCCAGGAGATCCAGAAGAGTTCCGACGAGACCTCCAAGATCATCAAGGTCATCGACGAGATCGCCTTCCAGACCAATCTGCTGGCGCTCAACGCGGCGGTCGAGGCCGCCCGTGCGGGTGAGGCCGGCAAGGGCTTTGCCGTGGTCGCCGAGGAAGTGCGAAACCTGGCCATGCGTTCGGCCGAGGCAGCGAAGGACACCGCCAACATGATCGAGGAGTCGGTGAAGAACTCCAAGAACGGCGTCGACATCGCCACCGAGGTCAGCAAGGTCCTCAGCGAGATCGTCCAAAGCGTCGGCAAAACGACCGATCTGGTCAGCGAGATCGCGGCGGCCTGCCAGGAACAGGCCCAGGGCATCGACCAAGTCAACACGGCGATCGCCCAGATGGACAAGGTCACCCAGCAGAATGCGGCCAACGCCGAGGAGAGCGCCAGCGCCTCCGAAGAGCTGACCGCGCAGGCCGCGTCCATGAACGATATCGTGGGCGAGCTGGTGTCGCTGGTCGGTGGAGCCGCCCGCGTCAAATCCGCCAATCCGGATCACACCCCGGTGAAGCGCAAAGAACTCTCGCATGCGGACCGCGTGTTCCATTCCATCGCCGACGGGAAAAAGGCCGCCAAGAAGCAGCCGAAAGCCCATGCCGCAAAGACCAATCGTGAGAACGCCATCCCGCTTTCCGGGGATGAAGAAATGAACCAGTTCAACGCATAAGATCAATAGGGTCGGTGGAACGATCCCAGGCGGCCCCGATGGCTCGCCTGGGATCGTCCCCGTCTCCCCCCCCTAGCGCCCTGTGCTCCGTCACCTCCGCTTTCCAGTTATCTGACCCATCGCTCCCCGTTCCGCTTCCGGCTGCGCGAGGCTCGCAGGGCGGCCGACACCGGCGCCGAATCGATGAGCCGCATGAACGCCGCGATCCAGGAGATTCAGAGGAGTTCCGACGAGACCTCCAAGATCATCAAGATCATCGATGAGATCGCCACCGCATGTCAGGAACAGGCCCACGATCTCGACCAAGTCAACACCGCGATCGGCCAGATGGACAAGGTCACCCAGCAGAACGCGGCCAACGCCGAAGAGAGTGCCAGCGCCTCGGAGGAACTGGCTGCACAGGCCGCGGCCATGAATGACATCGTGGCTGAGTTGGCGTCGTTGGTCGCGGGGGCCGGCAAAGCCCGGTCCGCCAATCCGGATCACCCGCCGGCCCCGTCCCGGGGTCTGGCCCATTCGGACCTTGTCTTTCACTCCATCGCCAAGAGCCGGAGGTCGCCCGGGACTCGTCCGACCGGGACGGACCCCAACAAGAGCTTCCCTCTCGCCCAGGACGCGGCGGTGAATCGCTTCCAGACCTGAGCGACACACAGTTGACTACGCGATCCCGACTGCCAAGGAGCCTGATGCCGCACGGAGTTGGCTGAGGACCGGGCCGCGAGACA
>JAAYVJ010000703.1 GCA_012517265.1 Planctomycetota bacterium
CCGGCGGGAAGGCTTCGGTGGAAATCGTAGATGACGTCCCCCAGCACAAAGCCGGCCGCTGCCAGTACGGACCGGGCTCGATCCAGAGGCAAGCCTGTCACGTTGGGGACTCTTCGCAAGCCCGTGACCTCGGTCTGCCAAACCAGAACCGGGAACGAATCCGCCGGTAGAAACCAGCGGTCGCCAATCCCATCGACATCGGTGCCCCAGAAGTCCCAGCCGGAGAAACTGGCCTGTTGCATCATCTGCGCGGCCGTCAACGGCGTGCCGATCTTGTTGTCCGGCCCACCGCCGTCAGCCGAGGCCAGAAAATAGCAGTTCCTCACGATGTTGACGGAATTGACGACTCTCCCCACCAGCCCGCCGAGACGGAGTTCCGTGTACTTCCCTTGACTGCTCACGCCGGCAAGGGAGTAGCTCGCAGAGATCGTCCCCTGATTGTACCCCACGAGTCCGCCGACGCCGTTTCCCCCTGCCACGAAGCCCGTCGAGTAACACGAGGAGACAAGGCCTGAGTTGCTTCCTGCCAGGCCGCCGAGATCGTTTGTCCCGGTCACATCGCCGTCGGCACAGCACGCAAGAACGACTCCGCCATTGCTCCCCACGAGGCCGCCAACTTCGGAATCGCCCAAGACGACGGCGCCGCCGTGACATTCCTCTATTATGCCTCTGGCGTTGGCTCCCACCAACCCACCGACGCGACTGCTTCCGGCCACCTCACCTCCAATAGATGAACCTGCGACAAACCCGCCGTTGTATCCGATGAGCCCGCCAACATCGCCTCCGACGCCAATCACGCTCCCGTCGCTGCCGCAGTCATATACGGCCCCGACATTGTACGCCGCCAGGCCACCCGCATACCCGGCGCCGATCAGATCGACATCCGCCAGGTGGAGGTTCGTGACTCGACCGGTGGCTTCGATCCGACCGAATAGGCCGACGGAGTTCATGCCTCGGGCCTTGAGCCCCTTGACGGCAAAGCCGTTCCCATCGAGGCTGCCATATAAGGATGGGATCACGGCCGACGACCACGTCGTGCCCGACAGGTCGATGGAGGCCGTCAAAACGAAATGGCTCTTGGCCAGGTTGGGGTCCAAGCCGATGGCGATCAACTGCTCGGCCGTGGCGACTTGGTACGGATCGTTCGGCTCCCCCGTCCCGCCGGCAAACTCGATAGCCCTCACTGGGTTCGCGCAGCACAGCATGACCGCCGCGCAGACAATCCCCCCGACGACGCCGTTTCGCCTGTGGTTCATGGCCGTTCCCTCCAGAATCTGGATGATCAAATGATAACCGCTGAAGGCGCAATGTCTTCAGCATAGAATCCAGAGGTGTTTTGGGGGCCTGGAACGCGGATTTCGCGCCCGGGGAGCCCGCTGGGCCGGCGTACGTTCACCACGACAACTCGCGCCGAGGGCAAGAGAATCGCACAAATCGGCTCAAGGGCATGGCGGAACTAGAATGACTCGAAGATGACTTTCTCCCAACACGTACAGCCGGTTCTCGCGAGGCTGGACCTGGATGAAATGTCGAATAATATGATGGCGATCAAAAGTATAAAAGGCGAATAAGGTCCACCTACGCATTCTCCATTATAGCACCCTATCGGAATTGTCAAGAGGAAAACCCGAAAAAAGTGCGACTTTTGCAGCCGAACCGTCCCCCTGAATTATCGTAACATTAACGCAATTCCAGTTGCATTTATGCCGATGCTTCTGTACAATTCTTCTTCGTTCTCGCTTTGGTGATGGACGGGGGGTAATGCGGCTTCTTCACCTGGGATTCACAGCAGGGCTCGCACTTCGCGGCGAGCGACTATCCGGGGAGCGAGGAGTACAAGAAGAGTGCCCAGCCGCCAGGTGCTTCGGCAGGCGGACGGGTTGGGGTCTTGACGCACTATCGTGCGGCCGGACCCACGGTCGTAGTTGAAGATGGTTTTGGAGTTATGGAAAAGATCGGCAAGATTAGGAACATTGGTATCTCGGCACATATCGACTCGGGCAAGACAACCTTGAGCGAGCGTATCCTTTTCTATTGCGGACGGATTCACCGCATGCAGGAGGTTCATGACGGCAACGGCAAGGGCGGCGCCACCATGGACTTCATGGAGTTGGAGCGGGAGCGGGGCATCACCATCACTTCGGCCGCCACGCAGGTCCAGTGGAACGGCAAGAGCATCAACCTGATCGACACCCCCGGCCACGTCGACTTCACCATCGAAGTGGAGCGGTCGCTCCGCGTCCTGGACGGCGCGGTCATGATCTTGTGCGCCGTCGGCGGCGTCCAGAGCCAGTCGTTCACCGTCGATCAGCAGATGAAACGATATCGCGTGCCCCGCATCGCGTTCATCAACAAGATGGACCGGACGGGGGCCGATCCGGACCGCGTCCGCCGGGATATTCGGGAGAAGCTGGGCCTCAACGTCGTGCCCATCCAGATCCCCATGGGCATCGGCGATGGGTTCGAGGGGGTGATCGACCTGATCACCATGGAGGCACTGGCATTCGCGGGCGACGATGGGGAGGACGTCGTCCGCAATCCGATCCCCGCGAATTACCAGGCGGCCGCCCAGAAGGCCCGTCAGGAGATGCTCGACGCCCTGAGCATGTTCAATGACGAGATGATGGAGTTGCTCCTGGAGGAAAAACCCGTCAGCGTGGAGATGATCCGCCAGACGATCCGCGAGGCCACGATCAACCGCGACATCGTGCCGCTGATGATGGGCTCGGCTTTCAAGAACAAGGGCGTTCAGCCTCTGCTGGACGCCGTCTGCGACTACCTGCCCAGTCCGCTGGACCGCTCGTACTTCGCCCGCGACCACAGCAACGCCGGAACCGAGACGCCCCTGGCGGCCGACCCGGACGCCCCGCTGACCGCCATGGTCTTCAAGATCACCGACGAGCCGTTCGGACAGCTCAGCTACATCCGCGTCTACCAGGGCCGGATCTCCAAGGGCGGGCAGTACACCAACGCCCGCACCGGCCGGACCCTTCGCGTCGGCCGAATCGTTCGCATGCACGCCAACGACCGAGAGGATATCCCCGACGCGGGACCGGGCGACATTGCCGCCCTGCTGGCCGTGGATTGCGCCAACGGCGACACCCTCTGCGGCGAAGGCATCAACTACTCGCTCGAAAGCATCTTCGTGGCCGACCCGGTGATCAGCCTGTCGGTCATCCCGGCCAGCAACGCCGACCAGGAGCGCATGGGCAAGGCGCTGAGCCGATTCATGAAGGAAGACCCGACGTTCCGCGTTTCGACCGACCCGGAGACCGGCGAGACGATCATCGCCGGCATGGGCGAGCTGCACCTGGACGTCTATGTCGAGCGGATGAAGCGGGAATACAAGGCCAACGTCACCGTGGGCGCCCCGAGCGTCAGTTATCGCGAGGCCCCGACCGTCGAGGCCAAGTACGACTATCGCCACAAGAAACAGACGGGAGGTTCCGGCCAGTTCGCCCACGTGGTCGGTCGGTTGATCCCCCTGCCCCCCGGCAACGCGGCCCCCTATGAATTTGAGGACAATATCGTCGGCGGCCGCATCCCCGGCGAGTATATCCCAGCGGTCAACAAGGGCTTCCAGGCGGCGATGAAGAAGGGCCCCATCGCGGGCTACGAGGTCGTCGGCTGCAAGATGTGCCTTGACGACGGCTCCTTCCACGCGGTAGACTCCAGCGAGATGGCCTTCCGCATCGCGGCCCGGGACGCCTTCAACGAGGCCTTCCGCAGGGCCAAACCCTGCCTGATGGAACCGATCATGAAGGTGGAAGTGGAAATGCCGCGGGAATACCAGGGCGCCATCGTCGGCGATTTGAACAGCCGTCGCGGCATCATCGTCGAAACCGAGGCCCGGGATACCTGTGCCGTCGTGCGGGCGGAAGTGCCGCTGGCCAGCATGTTCGGCTACGCCACGATCGTTCGCGGCCTGAGCAAGGGCATGGCGACCTTCTCGATGGAGATGTCGCATTACGCACGGGTCCCGACCAGATTGGCCGAGGAGATCATCAATCAACGCCGCGAGAAGCAGGCGGCAAAGAAGTAAATCCGAACATCGAAACTCGAAATCCGAAACAAGCACGAATGACCAAAATCCAAATGCGCCAAACGGATCGTCCGGTGGCGCGTCGGTGCGTTTGTCCTTTGTATTTGGGTCATTTGGATTTGTTTCGGGTTTCGAATTTCGTGCTTCGAGCTTTGCGGCCATGTCCTTTGCGGCTTCACCTCTTGTAAGGGTATTGAATGCCATTCACGAAATTCAGTCTCTCCGACCCGCTGGTGCAAGGGATTCTTGCGACCGGCTACACGGCCCCGACCGAGATTCAGTCGAAGGCCATCCCCGCCGCCGTGAGCGGCAAGGACGTCATCGGCTGCGCCCAGACCGGAACCGGCAAGACCGCCGCGTACGTGCTGCCCATCCTCAATCGGCTCAGCCATGAGCCGCCCACCGACGTCGAGTCGCAGACTCGCCATGGATCGAAGGACGCCAAGAAGATCGTCCGATCCCTGATCCTGACCCCGACGCGGGAGCTGGCCGCGCAGGTCGAAGCTTCGATCCGCGAGTACGGCCGCTTCACGCCGCTGCGGGCCGCGGCCATCTACGGCGGCGTGAGCATCAAGGGTCAGCTCGCCGTGCTGCGTCGCGGCGTCGACATCGTCATCGCGACGCCCGGCCGCCTGATGGACCACATGCGGCAGCGGACCATCGACCTGACGCGCGTCGAGGTGCTCGTCCTGGACGAGGCCGACCGCATGTTGGACATGGGGTTCATCCTGGACGTGCGCAAGATCATCGGGGCGCTGCCGACAGAGCGTCAGACCATGCTCTTCTCGGCCACGATCTCGCCGGAGGTCAAGGCGCTCTCGGCCGGGATCATGAAGAACCCGGAGATGATCCAGATCGGCGTCCCGCGAAATCCCATCGAGACGATCACGCAGCATTTCTACCCGGTCTACAAGACCGCCAAGATCGATCTGCTGCTCCACATGCTCAAGAACCGCCAGATGACCTGCGTCCTGGTCTTCTCGCGAACCAAGCACGGGGCCGACAAGATCCACCGCAAACTGGAAAAGGCCGGCATCCATGCCATCGCGATGCACTCCGGCCGCAGCCAGAGCCAGCGGGAACGCGCCATGGACGGCTTCCGGCGAGGCAAGTACCAGGTCATGGTCGCCACGGACATCGCCGCCCGCGGAATCGACATCGACGGCATCTCGCACGTGATCAACTACGACGTGCCCGCCTATGCGGAGGACTACATCCATCGCATCGGCCGGACCGGACGGGCCGCCGCCACAGGCGACGCCATCACGTTCGTGGCGCCCGATGAGCAGGAGAACTTCCGCAAGATCGAGAAGTTCATCGGCAAGGAGTTCGAGTTCGAGAGCTGCGAAGGCTTCGACTGGGCGGCCCCCGACATGCCTCGCCCCAAGCCGGTCGAGAAGAAGTCGCTCGCGTCGCACCGACCCCGAAGAGGCGGCGGCAGACGGCGCAGCGGCATCCGACGAAGATAGACCCCACGATCGCAGGTGTGCCCGCCACCCCGACTTGGGATGGTCTCTTGAGGGTCACCCGCCAGCCGTGCGTGGAACGCCGTCCATGCTGCTGGCGAAAAACGCAAAATCTCCCAGGCCCGCCCGCGTCGGGCGGGCTCGAAGTACGCGAAAGCCGGATGAGCCAGTTTCCATTCCCCCCCGTTTCGAGTGGTTGATGTCACGCCGCAAAACAGCAGACAGCCGAAGGCCGAAATATCGTCGGATTCATAGGAAGAAGAACTTCGGTTCGAGGAGAGTATTTTTGTAGTTGACAGGAACCCTATATGGATGACCCCGAGTCTCCCCCCCCTGTAATACTCAATTCCTCCCGCGAGAACTTCTTCTTGTTTTGTCGTATTTTGTGCTTGACGGTTGGCCGGAACACCGGTACACGACAAGTTTGATAGGAAAGCCAAGTGCTGTGAGCGACATCCCCGAGAGTTGTGGCCGACAGTTTCGTAGAGGTACCTCGTTGAGCATCTGACCCCGATGGTATCATAAAGGGGCCTCTATGGGAGAAAGGAGCGGGTGCGATGCGTGGTAGGGAGCAACTCGTGTGGCGTCTTCGGCCGGCTCCGCGCGAGAGGAAATCGGGATGCGGGATTGTCTGATCTGACAAACTGAGACTACTTGCACAATCAGACGATTGGGCGTCACCCAGTCGAGGAAAGGAGGTGAGAGTCATGGTAAGAGGCCCGTGAGTGTACGCACCTTCTGGGGTTGTGATTCAGGGAGTTCTGCTATTGCTCACGATAAGGAGGTCATGGGATATGAGCAGGATTATCAAAGCCGCTTTGGCATTGTGCATGGTGTTTGCGAGCCCCGTACTCAGCTACTGGGAATGGGACGGTATCTCCACGCACTTGGAACAGCCCGGGTCTGACAGTGATCCGAATGGGACGTGGTCTTGGTCTGCGGACGCCGATGGTACTGTGACATTTGGACTGACAGGCATGACAGCGTCAGGGTGGGCAGGTGGCGAAGTCGGCATCAGTCTGACAACCGAAGCTGGTTTGGGTTTGTCACGTTATGCATACGCATACAGCGGCGTATCCGGGTCATCGAGCTACCGCTGGGTGCCCGACAATACATCCAAAGCTGTTTCCTTCTATGTCTCGGTTTCCGTCTATCCAAGCGTGATCAAGTACTCCGGCAACGCCGTCAATAGATCGGGAACTGTTCCTGCCGCGTGCTCATCAGGAGCGAGCGTGCACGAGAACGCCGGCGTTTCCTCTGTGAACTACTTGGACCCGGATTCCTCCGGCCTGGGATCGTCCAACAGCGAAGGCGGGGCTTATGCGAACAATGATTCTTATTTCACTCCGAGCGTTGACTTCGCAGACGCCAACAATTCAGCGATCTCTGGTTGGCATAGAGGAGAGTTGCGTTTTTCCGGCACGACGAGCAACTGGTACTCCGGAACGCCGAGTGGTTCGTACATGTCTGTATCGGCAACCGTAAGTGGTTCGGCAGGTGCGATTGGACAACTTACCATTGAGGACCCGGATTTCTATCAAGGTGGTTTCGATGCCGCAGCAAGTTACTACATCTCGGCCAACGCCGGGATTGCAGTATACGGCAATCTGGATGACCGCGAGTAGCGCGTGTGAGATTGGATCGAGACAAGTACTGTTGCTCCCGGTCCTCCGTACGGGGGACCGGGAACAGATTCTGGATGGGGACAAGAATGAACTCGAAATGGATACAGACAACGCGATGGAGCAGAATCACAGTCGCATGTGTGTTGTTGGGAATAGGCATGGGCGTGGCTTGGCCTTCCGCTGAGGCGGCGGCTCCCGGAGTCCGTCAGACGGCCGACGCGCAAGCCGGCGGCATCCCCTTGGATCTGGGGCTTTCCTTCGACCGGCGGATGGCCGATCTGTCCCTGGCGGTCAGAGAACAGGTGGATTTCCTCTTGACCCCCGCCCTGCTTGTGCAAGAGGCGGTCTGCGAGGACGTCGTGCTGACCTATCCCGAGGAGTAGAAACTATGCTCAAGACATCTCCTCGCTCGCGTAGACCATGGATCTCGGCGGTTCTAGGCGTCCTGGCGGTCGCCGCCGGGATGGGGGTCGCGAAGATTCGTCCCGTCGGGACAAAGGCCGGCCTGATTCAGTTCGACGTCGTGAGCGAACTGAACATGGACGAAGGCTTCACGAACTGGGTGGTGTTCGCCCGATACTGGGTCTGTCGAGAGTTCTATGCCGTCTCCGTCGTGTGGTCCGAGCCCCATGGCGGGGGCATGCAGGACATGAAGGCCCTCGTGGTCTTCAGCGACGAGGCCGGCTTTCGTGTGAGCGATGAGCGGTACGCCGATTGGGTCCCCTTGAATACGGTCTATCCCAAACCGATGGCCGCAAGGGACTCTTTCACTCACGGAGCAGGCTTCTACGAGCTTGCCGAAATGCGGTTTGCAGAAAGGGACGCGATGGCAAGACGGGTATACGTCGCCGATCTCGAACCGCTGAAGGGAGCAACTCGGCATAGCGATGAAGTCGCGGATCTCAGGATGGCGGAAGACCGCGCCGGGGAAGAGAGGAAGCTCGCTCACGCAAGGATCCGGACCACCGACGGTCGGATCGATTCGATGGAATTGCTGGACTCCCACCGGCAATCGCTGGCGCGGATTCGGTACGAGTACGAACTGAACGGCGGCGCCGCCCGTCTCGCCAGTCTGGTTGCCGATCTGCCCGTCAGGGCGGAGAGATTGGCGATCAACCAGCAGGTGACGCTCCACTCTGTCGAGGGGGCCCAAGGCAAAGACAGGACCTTCTCGAGAATCAAGCCGGTCGATCATCTCTCGCATCAGGGCGGCAGAACGTGCAAGGTCACATACGGCGACGTTGGTGTGGGAGACGGGAACTTGCGTCTCCCGACGCGGATCGAGGTCCGCGTTGCCCAGGATGGGAGGCTTCTGCGGTCCGCGACACTGATGAACTTCCGACGCGTGAATCTCGACAAGGAGCAGACGTGGCAGGCCGCGAAGGCGTTCGTTGACTCCACCGGCGAGGACCGCGCGTATCATCAACTCGCAGGCAAGTACCTGGAGTACAGACCGAAACTCGGGTCCCTGCGCGTGGACCCCAACGATCTGTCCTTTATCAGAAATCTGATCGCCAGGTATCCCGTGCCACCCAAGCTGCCCGAATTCGACGAGTCTTCGCCTGCGACTGTGTCTGAGCATCGGGAACGGCCGGACGAGGCGTCGACGCTGGACCCCGCGAAGCATAAGGAGCGAGCCGAAGCGAGCAGACGCCAGTGGCAACGGGAGATGGAACAGAGGAAGGAGCAATGGGAGCAATTCCAGCGGAGGCCGAAGCCGCCGAGGGTGGAGATCGGGCCGGACGACACGAGAGTAATTCGCCAGTTGATCGCACACTATGGAAAGGCGCTGGCGCCGGTCTTGTCGCCGGACGAGATGATGGACGTAGCGAAAAAGGGAGCCGTCTCACACGCTCCGTCGAGTAGAGACCGGGAACTGATGCAGTTGCGTAGCGCGCTGGAAGAGATTCTCTCCTACCATCGCGCCGCTCGCTTGCCGGAGGACGACCCGCCGAAATTGGATGCGCAGGATCGGGAGGCGATTCGACGACTCCAGACGCATTACACCAACCTGGCGGCGCAGGAAGATCGAGATCTCGGAGGCCGACTCCAGGCGGTGCACGCCCTGATCCGATTGGACGAACTACTGAAGGACCATGCTTCCTTTGAGCGGGACACCCTGCGTTACTTGGAGATGCTCCAAGCCGCCGGACTGAACGCCATGTACATGGTGGGCGGATACGACAACCTGGAGACCCTCGCGAAGGCCGGTGAATACGAACGGTCGAACCGGCTCTTGTCGCTATGGGCCCGGAAATCAGCCGCAGACAGCGACACCGACAACATCCTTCGCTTCGCGCGCTACGAGGTGTGTCGCGCCGGTCGCTGGTGGGCCTGCGTCCACCTGCTCGATCGGTTCGTGCACAGGCCCGGCCTGTCTCCTATCGAGCGGTATGAGGGGCTGGCTCTGCGGGCTATTGCTCTTGACAATCTCGACAAGATGCTCGCTGGTCTCCAGACTACCGAGGGTTCACGTCGTCGGGTACAAGGCCAATGGGTGCTGAGCACCACGAGCAGGACGGATATCGCAAGGAGGGTCAGGCCCGCCGTGTTGGAGGCGGTGTCAGCCTGGGAAGCCCTCGGGCCGGCACGGCTGGATGAGGCTAAGCCGTACTCCACAATCAACCTGCCGGCACATGCCATGAACCGCATGGGCTATCGGAACGCTACAGGTTTGCAGGAGACCTCTGCGATGCTGGACGCCGTCGTCCGGGAACGGACGGGCCCGACCAGCATCCGGAGGCCGCAGGGAAGTCAGTGACAGAGCCTCCAAGATCGCGGAAGGACAACGGAGACGGAGACCGAAAGGCAGAGACTTACAGGTGTCACGTCCATTGTCTCTGCCCACTCGCGTGACTTCTTGCTGGAACGGGGCTTATTCCCGACGCGTATGAGCCGTGCGGTCGGGCGCTCTCAGTACGGATGCTCAGGGTACAGAATGGCCGCCAGGAGGGCCTTGTTGTACTTGTCCCAGAGGACCTGGTCGCTGTCCTTGGAGGCTTCGCCGGGCAGTTCGAGCGTGATCGTCGCGATACCGAGTGTTTCGCCTGTGTAGGAGCCCAGCGAGCCGGGCCTGGCGCCGATCTTCCTGACCGGCAGGTCGCAGTATTGGGCCATGCGGGTGGCCAGCACGCGACCGGGACCATCGTGGTCGATGCAATTCAGCGGCTGGTGGATGCTCACGATCCGGCTGGGACTGTACTCTTTGATGGGGGGGAACCGGGGTCGTCCATATAGGGTTCCTGTCAAGTATAAAAAGACTCTCCCCGAGCCGAAATTCTTTCCGCCTGTGAATCCGGCGGCATTTTCGGCCTTCGGCTGTCTGCTGTGTTGCAGCGTGACATCCATCTCTCGAAACGGCCCAATCTCATCGTCCTGTTTCGCCCCTGCGAAGTTCGATGTCGCCACGGTTCGAGTCCGCCGGCCGAAGGCCGGCGGCTCTTTCGTGCAGTCATCCATCCGGATCTGGACCTCGTGCCCGTGGGCTCTCGCACACGGGCCGGGCCCCATCCCGACTCCGTCGGGACCAGAACCAGAGTAACCAGGGCCAGGCATTGAAACGGGCCTTTGGGAAGAAGCGGGGCCACGTCTCAACTATTGAGCGTCAGTCGTGGCGTCGGGAAGTTCCGCCAGGGAGGGAGTCACACCTGCCCATTTCACAGTTGGGATGTCGTGCGCGTACCTTAAGCGGCGTGGCGGCGGCCCCGGAAGGAGGCTTTCGTCCCTGTTTCCATTCTTGTAGCGTGCGCGTCGAAACGCCCAGGAGCTTGGCGAACGCGTTGTTCCCCCATCTCAGCGGGCGAGCCATATACGCCCGCGAGCGTGTGAGGGAGATTCGCCGCTTTGGCCAGAAGCATGATGGCGGCGGAGAACAGCGAACGATCCGGCAGCAAAGAACAATATCATATTGTTTTTGCTTTTCATGAAACATACAGACC
>JAAYVJ010000126.1 GCA_012517265.1 Planctomycetota bacterium
GGTAGTTGTCCTTGGCGACGCACGAGGAGAGTTGCACGACGATCCGGTCCTTCGTGACGCCCTCCTTCCTGGCGATGGTGCGGAGGAACTGCGTGAGCTTGCGATGGCTGGCCCGGCCGCAACAGCCGCCGCAGGTGATCGACAGACAGCGCAGGGGCTTGTCCTTCGGGTAGTCCGCAAAGCCGCCGGTCCGCTCGTGGAAGGCCCGCTCGCACAGATAGCCCGGGCAGCGTTCCTTGACGATGTGACATTGCAGGATGACGACGTAGTCCTTGTTCGCCAGATCGGTCATAGTGCGGTCTCTCAGAGTTTGAAATGCTCGGTGGCGACGCGGTTGATCTGGTCGCCGATGGCCAGCGACGCGGTGGCGGCCGGCGACGGCGCGTTGAGGACGTGGACGGCGTTGCCCCGCGCCTCGATCTGGAAATCATCCACGAGAACCCCTTTGCGACCCAGGGCCTGGGCGCGGACGCCGGCCTTGGCGGGATGGATGTCCTCCGGCTGCAGGGACGGGATCAACCGCTGCAACTGCGCGACCAGCAGCTTCTTGCGAAACGCGCGGGCGTATTCGTTCAGGCCGTAACGCCAGTGCCTGGCGAAGAGCAGCCACGTCCCGGGGTACGAGAGCGACTCCCACGTGTCGCGAAGGCTGAAATCCGTCCGGCCATAGCCCTCGCGTTTGAAGGAGAACACCGCGTTGGGCCCGCACTCGACGGAGCCGTCGACCATCCGCGTGAAGTGCACGCCCAGGAACGGGAACTGCGGGTCGGGAACCGGGTAGATGAGGTTGCGGACCTTGCCCGCCGCGGCGGGGACCAGCTCGGAGTAGTCGCCCCGGAACGGGATGATGCGGACGGGCGGATCAACGCCGTCCATGCGGGCGATCCGGTCGGACTGGAGACCCGCGCAGTTGATCACGAACCGCGTGCTGAACGTGCCCTTGAGCGTCAGCACGTTCGTGTAGAAGTCGTGCTTGTCGAAGCCGCGGACCTCGTGGTAGACGAGCACCTTGTTGCGGGGACTCGCCTCGCGGATCAGGTCGGCCAGCTTGTTGACCACCGCGACGAAATCGATGATCCCGGCCGACGGCACGTGCAGGGCCGCGATGCCTGCGGCAGAGGGCTCGATCTGCTTGATCCCTTCAGGGCCGATCCGCTCGATGCCCTCGACGCCGTTCTGCAGGCCGTTCTGGAGGATACGATCCATCGCCGGCAGCTCGGCCTTGTCGGTGGCGACGATGATCTTGCCGCAGATGTCGTGACGGATGCCGTGCGTCCTGGCGAACTCGATCAGTTCCCTGCGTCCGGCGGTGCACGTCTCGGCCTTGATGGAGCCCGGCTTGTAGTACAGGCCGGAGTGAATCACGCCGGAGTTGCGCCCGGTCTGGTGCGCGGCCAGCCGGCCCTCCTTCTCCAGCACGGCGATCCGGACCGTCGGATGGGCCCGCACGATCTTATACGCACCGGCCAGGCCGACAATTCCCCCGCCGATGACGATGATATCGAAATCAGTCTTCACCTGCATGAAGCAATCCCTTGAACCCTGTCACCCCTGCGGCAGCAGAATACCGGAGCAGGCCGTCCCCGTCAACGCGAAAGGATGGAAACGGAACCTCGCCGTCAACCCGATCGCGTTGGCCGGATGGAATGAAATGGGGAATCGCTTACAATCGTGGGGATGGACGCGGGACCTCCGTCACGGGCGGAGGATGGGAAGCTCCTGCGACGGGGCGGCCGGAGAAGGCGTCGACGGAGGCGCGGACAGCAGCGACGCCGCCAGGCTGCGGACCAGATCGCTGGCGTCTTGCTTGGCGACCCACTCCAGCACGGGTCGGAAGTTCTGGCCGTGATTGTCCGCCAGGAGGTAGACCGCCATCAGCCGCACCGGCCACTGGTCGTGGGTGAGGCCTTTGGCCACCGCGCCGATCAGGTCCGAATCGAGCGGGACCGCGAGCAGATCGGCCATCGTGTGGACCTTCACGACCCAGTCGTCGCTGTTGGGGCTCAGCAGCAATCCCGACACGCTCGTCAACGAGGACCGCAACACCTCGGTCACCCACGGCTTGTACCGATAGGGATAGAGCGTTCTGCCCTGCTCGATCATGATCTGGTGTTCGCGCAACAGGCCGGTGAACAAGTGGGCGGTCTGGATCTTCTGCGCTTGCTGGCCCGTCGAGATCAGGTTGAATCGGCTTCGCACCTCCTCGGCGGTGATCTCCACGGCGGGCCGCTGGATCGTAACCGTGGCGGGCTTGAGGTCGAGCAGACGGTTGCTGACCAGGCCACCCGGCTGGCCGGCCGGATCGAGATACAGCGTGAACTCGATATCCAGCGAGGCCTGAGGATGCACCGCGAGGAACCGGCCGAACTCCCCCGTGGACAGGCGGATCGTGTGGACGATGCTCTTGCCCGGCGGCACCAACAGATCGGTGCGGATCGTCTGCGAGAACACCTCGGGGAACTCCTGCGTCAGGCTCCCGCTGACTTGGGCCGCGATCTGGAGACCGCCGCGAAACAGACCGTCCGACGAGACGACGAGCGGGTCGGCGCCCTTGTTCTGGATCGTAACGACGCCGTCCAGGTCGGCTCCATAGGAGTAGTCGCTGCCCCGGATCGCAAGTTGAACGTCAAGCATCTTGTCGGGGGGGAAGAACCGCGGCGTCGCGGCCAAACCCAGGTTCTTTGTCAGATACAGAGTGATGGCTCCGGTGTCCACCGGCGGGACGTACTCGTTGCCCAGCTCGCGCAGCAAATCCTTGGCCGTCTCGGCGGCGAGCGAGCCGGGATCCTTGGCGACCGCCATCTTGAGCGTCTTGACCGCCCCGGCCTGATCCCCGTCGGCCGCCTGCACCTTGGCCTGCGCGATGTCGGAGATCTGCGTGTGCTCGAAGGCGTCCAGGAACGCCTTGGCCGACTTCACGTCGTTGTTCATCATCAGGGCGTAGGCGACAAGGCCGCCCGCCGAGGGCGAGTTCGGCTCCAGCGAATAAGCCTGGTTGGCCCACACGATGGCCTGGGCCGGGTCCTTGCGAGCGAAGCAATAGAACCACGCGATCTGCTTGGCGTTGAGCTGAACCGCGGGGAAGTTCTCGCTCTGCTGGCTCGGCTTGAGCTGGCTCGGCGGCGTCTTGAGCACCTGGGCGGCCCGCCGCTCGGCCTGGCTGTAGATCTGCTGGGCCTGGGCCTGATCGCCGGCTTTCGCGGCCGCCTTGCCGGCGATCGCCTCCAGGAACAGGTCGAACTGGCCTCCGTTGCGGATCGTCTGGGCGATCTGCAGACAGACCTGCTGGTTCTGTTTGCTGTTGTAGCAGTTGATGGCCCAGGGCAGGTAGATGTGCGGCGGCAGCGGCTCCGACGGATACAGGTACTGGAAGAGCTGGGCGCAATACAGATACGCCTGGGACGCCAGGTCGTACAGTTGCAGCCGCTCGCAATACTGCGAGAAGGACGCGGCCGCGTTGATATCCAGCGGATTCTCCTGGAGGACCAGGCGAAGGTGCTCCAGGTAGACCGCCGGACCGATGTCGTTGGGCACCAACTCGACCAACTTGTTGAAAGCGGCTCGATTGTACTTGTTGTTCGAGTAGGCCTGGAGCGCGTAGAACTTCGCGCCCTCCTTGTCGCCCCTGTCCTGCATGAGCTGGGCCAGGAGCATCGCCAGCTCCGAATCGATCGCAGGGTTCCGGTTGCCGATCTGCTTGACCAGGTTCTCGAGCAGCGTCTTGCGTTGATCGGGCGAGTTGATGCGTCCCAGGAGATAACGGATCGCGTCCATGACGACCACGCGGTCGGCCGATGCATCGACGTACCCCTGGAGACAGAGCTGGACATGATCGGAGTAGTCCCGCTGGTCGCTCCGCACGGCGGCGCGAAGCATCAGGGAATCGAGGTCCGCCGCAGCCGGGTCCAGAGTCCGTGCGGCGGTCAACAGAATGATCGCCTGGTCGGCCTGAGGTCCGCTAAGGTTCTTGGACCGCACCAACTCGCGGGCGATGTCGACGAACCGCCCGGCGGTGGAAGAAATCACAGGGGATACGGAGGTCTTGGCGGAGGCCGTCGCGGCCGGTCCGGCGGGAGGCTTGGCGACAGGCGCCTGCGACCACAGCGGCGCAGCAGACAGGCCCATCGCCAGGAACACCGCGATCGACCTGTTCATAAGCATCTGTTTCTCCTTAAACTCGCAGAAAGCCATGCCATGGCCTATGTCGGGCGGCGTCGCCGGCCGCTTTAGGGATTATCGACACAAACCCAGGACCGCACAAGGGGTTAGACACCAGGGCGTCCGATAAGTTCCCCTACCGGTTGAGCCAGTCGGCGATGTTGCGACGCTCCTGGTCCTCCATGCGACGGCGCTTCTCCAGGAAATGCAGATACTTGGCCTGGTCGGCGTCGTCCCATGTGTTCGCTTCCTCGTAGTCACCGCAGAACGGCACCTGCAGATCGATCCAGCATGCGATCGTCTCCAGTTCGTCGGCGGTCAGACGTACGCCGTAATGGCCCTCGGCCAACTCGGTCAGCAGCCCGCTGCGAACCGCTCCGGCGGCCCCCGGCGCCAGCATGGGAGGCTCCGACTGCGCGCTGATCCAGTTCACCACGGAATCGCTCGTGCCGGCCAGGTAATCGTGCCCTTCCAGGTTGTCCACGGCCACGTGCGTCAGGGCCAGGTAACTGGCGGTCCACTGCCGCTTCGCCAGGCTTTCGACCGCCGGGGTCCCGAGCAGGCTGAAGGCGGGCTTGATCTCTGCGCCGGTCGGCTCCGCAATCGCTGCTTTTGCACCATCTTCCGGCTTGAGCGAGACAAGGGAGGTCGCACGCCCCAGCCGCTGTCGCCACTTGCCTGTGTCGTTGTGGCAACTGATGCAGCTTCGATCGAGGATCGGCTGGATCTCGCGGGCGTAGCTGAAGCCCCGCGCCGAGCCGTGGAACGGCGTCAGGTCCTGTGGTCCGGCCTTCATCGCCAGGTTCGGCCCGCTCCCGGTGGAGGGCGGCGCGTCGTTTTTGGATTCATGACAGCCGATGCATGAGACGGACTCGCCCGGCTGGAGCGTCAGCCAGCTTCGCATCGTCTGGATCGCACGGCCCTTCTCGTCGATGGCCTGCAAGTAAATCGGCTTCCTGGCCGGCAATCGGAAGAAAGCCGAGCCGTCGGCCTGGACCGTCGCTTCGCCCAGCACGACCTTCGCGTCCCAACTGCCGTTTCCGATCGAGACCGGCGTGCAGACCAGCGCGTCGCCGGCGGGACCGCGGTTGTAGCTCCAGCCGACGCCGGCGGCCCGGTACTCCAGGGCGATCGCGCGGAGCTTCTTGATCGAGCCGCGAGGCACGCCCTCCAGGCCGGGGCCGAAGTAGATGTCCTGCAGAAAGCACGTGCCGGTCGCCTGGCGGTAGTCCACCTGGCTGGGACGAACGGGAGGCCTGGTCCGCGCGGCCAGCGGCACCGACTGATTGCAGCAGTTCTCAGGGTCCGCGGCCAAGACTTCGCGCCGGCCGTCGGCGGCGACCCAGTAAATCTTGAACAAGGCCGGCGAGCGGGCCCAGCCCAGAGGCGCGCAGGTCACGACGAACTCCGTCTCCGAGAGCGGATAGGGGTACTGGTACAGTTCCCTGTCTTGGCCCCAGTAGTCGATGCGCTCGGCGGGCGTGTCGCGGACCGGAGCGATCAGTTGCGTGCCGGAGTTCTCCTGACGCCCCTTGCTCACGTCCACGATCCCCAGCTTGCCCACTTGGAGCGTGTGATGACCGGAGAAGGTCGCGACAACCTTCTGCGTACCGGGGATGCCCCGGGCGTGCAGCAGCGAGGTCGGGAACCAGGAGTTGTTGCCGTAGTACTCGGCCTGGTTCGTGCCGTCGGCGTTCATCTGGAAGAGGCCCTGGACGAAGAGCTGGCCGCGGTCGCTGTACTCCCAGCGGGTATAGATCACCCGGCCGTCGGGCATGACCGTCGGGAAGTTGTCGTGGACTTGGTCGAAGGCCAGACGCCGCAGGTGGCGGCCCTGTCGATCGCAGGTGTATAGGTTGCTGACCTCGGTCCACCAGCAGTCCACAGTCTGGACGCAACGGGTCGAGTTAAAGACGATGTCGTCGTTGGGCAGATAGGCGCCTTCGTAGTCCGCAAAGCCCAGGCCGTGCGTGATCTGCCGGATCGAGCCGTCGGCGGCCGTCATCTCGTATAGGTGGTAGTCGTCCTGGCGGTCGGACTTCTTCCA
>JAAYVJ010000127.1 GCA_012517265.1 Planctomycetota bacterium
CCGTTTGCGGCCGGGGGTTAACCGCCGTGGGAGGGGGCTCGTTGCTGTCGGTTCACTCGTTCGATGGTCTCGCGGGTTCTCTCGACGGTCCAATCCGCCGGGCGATCGCCCTCCAGACTGGCTTCCATGTCCTGGACTGTCCGCGTCGGCGTGGGGACCCCGCCGGCCGGCACCTCGACCTTGCGAGCCAAGTCGTCCAAGGCTTTCCAGTTGGACTCGGGGCCCAGCAGGCTGTTGCCGTCGCAGGCGATCACGATCGCCGCGGCGCCTTCGAAAGCCTTGGGGTCTTTCGGCCAGCCGCCTTCCAGGACGGTCGCTTCGATCTGAGGCGCGTTCTCATTGAGTATTCTCGCCAGGAGCTTGCAGTCGGCGGTGTATGCGTGGCCGCTCCAGCCGTGGCTTTGGTGTCCCGGCACGAAGACGGCCCGCTTGCGGGGCCCGGCGGACTGCCCCTCGCCCGCCGCACGCGCGGGGATCGCGATGAACGAGAGAGTGACAACCAACGACAGCAGACACGTCGATTTGCCGTTCATGCCGAAGACCTCCTTTGCCTATGTTCCTACGCAAGGGTAGCAGGGGCAGGCGGCCTAGGCAAGTGTTCGCATCTTGATCTTGATCCGGCGGGGCGAAGCGGTACGATGATGTCGTCTCGCTGCAAGACCATGGACCGCGACCATAGAGAAAGGGTCAGATCGATGATGACTACGCTGACGTGCGCGTCGTCGCTGCTGCTCGTTTTCGCAGGGGCTTCTGCCGGCGAACTGTCGCCGGGGGCGCCGTTCGACATCGCGCCGTTCGGGTTTCGGACCGTCGACGCGAACGACGCCGCGTGTGGAATCCGTTGGGCCGAGCCCCGCAAGGTCCGCCGCGTGGTCGTGGAATTCGAGGAAGGACAAGTCCCCTCGAACCCCGCCGCGGTGACGCTGCAGTATTGGCGCCGGGTCTGGAACGGCAAGGCCGACCCGCTGATCGTCGAGCGTGGGGCCGGCGGCGTCGGCTGGGACGCCATGGACGACTGGACCAACGGCCGGTGGATCGCGGCCAGGGGCCGCGTCGAGCGGGTCGAAAAGGGGCTGGAGTTCACGTTTGCGCCGACCGGCCAGGAGGAGATCCCCGACATGCGGGGAGAAGGCGTTTCCTACCGTAAGACTCTGGCGATTCGGATCCGAGGCGACGCCGGGACGCCCGCCGTGTCGCGGTTTCGCGTGTACACCGACTCGGTCTGCAGGCCGCTGAAGGTGCGGATTCAGCTCGGTCCCAGAGGAAAGGCGGCCGCGACCGAGTCCGGCCGTCTGGAGGTCTTCAACGGGCAGGTGACCTCAATTCGTGCCAGTGACGGCGCGGCCGTCACCGTTGCGCCCGATTTCACCTGGACCTTGGCGGGGTCTGACCCGGCGATTCTCGAAGCGGATCTGGTGATGGCGGTCGATCCGTTCGACGGGCGATACGATCGGACGATCGTCACCGTCCGTTCCGACGTCCGTCCGTTCTCGTTCGCGGCCGACGAAGCGGCCAGAGGCGACCGAATCCTCGTGGACGACCTGGGTGTCCTGGTCACCGCCGGCGACGACTTCATCGCCCTGGACGCCTATCGCGACGCGCTCCGTCGGGAATTCGCCGGCCGAACCGTGTACGATCGCGTGGCGGCCGAGGACGAGCAGACGCTGGCCCGGGCCTGGAACGACATGCCGATCAAATACCCGCTGTACTTCGTGCACGGCCTGCCGGGCAATCGCAACACGATGCGGCAGGCCCCCAACGGCGACGTCGAGGTCTCCGCCGTCCGGCGCTGGTTCCAGGTGCAACGGAGTCCTCGCGACAGCGACCGCAAGCTCTGGAAAGGGGACTGGCTGCGAATCTCCTGCGGATTCCCTCGCGACGATCGTCGCGGCGGCCGCGAACTGCTGGAGGGGTACCTGCCCGTGCTGCGGACCTGGTGGCAGGACGGGCCTTTGTACTACGAGCAGAAGACCGTGCTGACGGCTCCTCTGCTGAACGACATCACGCTGAATCGGCCGACCGTTCTGCTCATGCAGATTCGCGTCGCCAATACGTCCGAATCGCAGTCCGCTGACGCGGCTCTTCGATTCCGCTCGTACGCCGAGGGAGAGGAACGACTCGTTCTCAGGAAGAACCGGGTCTTCGCCGTCACCGGCGAGGGACAGCGGCTGCGGTTCTTGATCAGCGAGAAGGGCCCCGGGGACGTCGTGGAGGACGACGGGACGCTGGCCTGGACCGTGAACCTCAAGCCGGGCCGAAGCAGGACCCTGTGGGTGACGATCCCCTCGATTACGCTGTTGACCGAAGAGGAAGTGGAGTTCGCCGGGCGATTCGATTTCGACTCCGAGGCCCAGCGCGTCTGCGAGTTCTGGCGGGCGATCACGGCCCGGGGCACGCAGATCGTCACGCCGGAGCCGTGGATCAACGACTTCTACAAGTCGCACGTACGGCACTTGCTGGTCAACTGCCTGAGAGAACTTGATACCGACTGCCTCCATGCGCATGTGGGGACGGCCTACTACGGCGTGTATCCCAACGAGTCGGTCATGATGATCAGCGATCTCGACCGGCGGGGCTACCACGACGAGGCCCGGCGCAACTACGACGCGTTTCTGCGCTACCAGGGCAGCGTCTCGATGCCGGGCAACTTCGGCAGCGCCGAAGGGCAGTTCTATGGGGCCGGCGGCCACGAGACCGGCGGCTACAACAAGAGCCACGGCTACGTCATGTGGGGCATGGCCCAGCACTGGCAGCTCACGCGCGATCGGGAGTGGATGGCGAAGGCCGCCCCCGGCTTGGTCAAGGCCTGCGAGTGGGTCATTCGCGAGCGGCGTGCGACGATGACCGCGAACCCCGACGGCAACAAGCCGCTGGAGTACGGCTGGTTGCCCGCCGGCTCGCTGGAGGACGTCACCGACTACTGGCACTGGCTGGCGACCAACAGCGCGACGGTCTGGGGCTTTCGAGCCCTGGCCGACGCCCTGGCGGATGCCGGTTGCGAGCAGGGGCCTCGGCTGCAAGCCGAAGCCCAGGCGTACTACGACGACTTCCTCCGCGGCGTCACCGAATCGCGGATCCTCTGTCCCGTAGTGCGGCTGCGGGACGGGACTTACGTCCCCAAGATCCCCTCCCGGCTCTACGAGCGAGGCCGAGCGCACGGCTGGCTCCGCGAGACGCTCGAAGGCCCGCTCTTTCTGCCGGCCTACGGACTGCTGTCGCCCGAGGCGCCGGAGACGACGTGGATCATGAAGGACTACGAGGACAACCTCTACATCTCCGACCGCTACGGCTACTCGATCCCGGCCTACGACGCCTTCTGGTTCTCCCGCGGCGGGTTCTCCATGCAGGCCAATCTGCTCGACGGCCCCTTGCCGTACCTGTGGCGTGATGACGTGAAGCATTACATCCGGGCCTACTTCAACGGGTTCGCCTCGGCGTTCTATCCGGAGATCCGCATGTGCAACGAACACTCGCTGCCCGAGCTCGGCTATCCTCGGGGCGACCACTTCAAGACCTCCGACGAGGCGCAGTCCACATACTGGCTGCGGCTGATGTTCGTCAACGAGAGGGGCGGCGATCTCTACCTCGGCCAGGCGATTCCGCGGTACTGGCTGGCCCACGGCAATCGGATCGGCATCGAGCGGGCGGCGTCGGATTTCGGGCCAATGTCCCTGCGGTACGAGTCGCGCACGGCCGCCGGGGAGGTGAAGATCACGCTCGAGCCGCCGGCCCGCAACCCGCCTGCGAACATCTACCTGCGCGTTCGTCATCCGCAGGGCCGGCCGATCCGAAGCGCCCTGGTCAACGGCAAGGCGTGGGACAGAATCGACCCCCGGAAGGAGTGGGTCGTTCTGCCGGGGGCGCTGGACGGCCGCCAGGAAGTCCTGGTCCGCTATCAGTGACCGGGCGAGTCCCCGTCGCCGGGAAGGCAGTCTACTTGGGAGGCTCCTTCAGGTTGCCTGCGAAATCGCTCGCGGTCCAGCCGCCGAGCACGGAAGGATCGTTGAGAATCTGCGGCGGAACAGCGGGCATCGCGTTGCCGGCCGCGGGCGATTCTTCGGTGACCGACGCCTGGAGATACGTGGCGAGATTGGCCTTGCGATTTCTCAACCCGAGCTTGCGGCGGACGTTCTCCCGGTGCCGGCGGACCGTGCCCGGCGAAATGCATCGGAGTTGAG
>JAAYVJ010000704.1 GCA_012517265.1 Planctomycetota bacterium
AAGGGCGTGCATGTCGCGAACGTGACGATCAAGGTCGTTCCTCGCGCCTGCCCGTGATTGGGGTCATCTGACGGCAACGCTCGGTTGTGAGCGAGCCTAGGACGCAGGTTTCCTGTGTCGATGCCGATGGCAAATCACGGCACAGAGGCTCGTAAGGCCTGAGTGGAGCTTACACCCAGGGGAGGGCTGCTGGTTAGCCCTCCCCTTCTTTCTTTCAGCCTTTGCCATGCCCCGGGGACGACATCATCCTCCCAAGCCGGGTTCCCCGGCCACTCCCTCGCAAAGCTCAGTCTCGCGAACTCGCCGAAATACCTGACCGCCATGTAGTCGCACCGCAGCCACTCCTCCGGATCGCAACGGGCCAAGACGCAGCTGTAGTACGGTGGTTAGCTCATCGCGCAAATCGACGCCGGACCCGGGCCGCCCCCGAATACGGAGGATTTGGCAGGCGGATGCCTGGAAACAGCCTGTCGCGGGTGGTCAGCGGAGTTTTCGGAAGGCGTCGGGGGAGACGCCGAAGACTTTCTTGAACGCGCGGGAGAAGTGAAAGGCGTCCTGGAATCCCAGGTCGTACGCGACCTCCTTGACGCGGGCGTCCGGGGCCCCGAGCCGCTGGGCCGCGGCGGTCATCTTCAGTCGCATCAGGTACTGGTAGGGACTCTGGTCGTCGAATCGCCGGAACAGTCTGCACAGATAGGCCGTATCGATTCGGCACGGGCCGGCGACCTCATCGAGGTTGCGGATGGCCAGACAGTTCTTGCGAATGAAGTCCCGGCACGTCTGGTACGTGGAGAACGCGGCGGTCGTGTGGGCCTCCTGGGTCGCCGCGGTCTCGGCGATCTTGAGGACCAACTGCTGGAGGATCGTCGCGCACAGCAATGGGCTGTAGCGGCTGTCGTTCTCGCCGTTGGCGATGAGGTCGTCGAAGACCCGCAGAATCGCCTCGGGCGAAGCGACCTGGGTCGCCGTGCCGGGCGAGAGCCCATATCGACACAAGAGCCTGCGGGCGTCGGGACCCTTGAAATCCACGAAGTATTTCACGAGAGGGGCGTTCGCATCCGTGGTGATCAGATGCGGCACGCCCGGCCCGTAGGAAAAGACCTTGCCCGGCGAGAGTGCGTGCTCGCGTCCGGCGAGGGTCAGAGCCCCTCTGCCTCGGGCGACGAACTCGATCGAATGGAAGGGGAAATCCCGCCGGTCGATCTGGTATCCCGGCCGGCAGTGCTCGCAGCCGCCGCACACGACGGTCAGCGGCCCGCGCGTCCGCCCGGTGGTGTCGAGGTAGAACCGCCGGGCCTCCGACACCTGCGTCGAGAAGAACTCGGGTTGTTCGCCCTCCGAGGGGATCTTGCGCCGCATCGTCGCTCCTGAACTGGACTTCTGCAAAATGGCCATTTTGCAGAAGTCCGCTCTTGAGGTCAAGAATCGTCATGCAATGGACAACAATTGTCATTTCGTACGTTTCTATCCCGTATTATACTCCGGATGTCGCAATCGGACAGGGTCAATAACAGGCAGGTTTGGGAATCTGCAGAAAGGACGAATATGGCTGCGAAGAAGAACCCCAAGGCGGTCGATGTGCTTGCCAAGGACGACCTGATCGTGATCGGCGGGGCCGGCGGATTCATCGCCGGGGCGCTGGCGAGGCGTTTCCACGAGCAGGGTTTCACCCGGATTCGGGCGGTGGACAAGAAGCCGCTGCCGGAATGGTATCAGCGGGTCCCCGGC
>JAAYVJ010000705.1 GCA_012517265.1 Planctomycetota bacterium
AAGATCCGCCTGGTCATCGATCTGACGGCGAACGTCGTCGACATGTACTACGACGGCGTGAAGATCGCCTCCGGCGTGTGGGACGACAACGCCCACGGCACGCTTGAAGCCGTCGACTTGTACGGCAACAATGCCTCGCCGATCTATTACGACGACCTGCAGTTGACCGCCTACGTCGAGCCGACCCCGGCCGACGGCGCGGTCGACGTCGCCCGCCAGCCGCAGTTGTCCTGGGTGGGCGGCACCGCCGTCAGCTACGACATCTATTTTGGCCCGTCGTACGCCGATGTCGCCGCCGCGACGGTGGCCAATCCCCTGGGCGTGCTGGTCAGCGCCGGCCAAACCGACGCGAGCTTCGAGCCCGCTCGGCTCGATCTGGGCCGAACCTATTACTGGCGCGTCGATCGGACCACTGCGGATGGGACGGTCATCAAGGGCCGGATCTGGCAGTTCACGGCCGAGCCGTTCTCCTACCCCATCGCAACGGCCTCGATCGCCGCGACCGCCTCGACCATGGCCACGGCCGTGATGTCGCCCGCCAAGACGATCGACGGCTCCGGCCTCAACGCCAGCGACGAGCACTCTTCCCGCACGGAGGACACCTGGCTCACCATCATGGGCGACATGGACCCCTGGATCCAGTATGCGTTCGACAAGACGTACAGCCTCGACAAGATGCTGGTCTGGAACTCCAACCAGACGATCGAGCTCCTGCTCGGCTGCGGCGCCAAGGACGTCGCGATCGAGACCTCCGTCGACGGGCAGACCTGGACCGCTCTGGGCAACTACGAGTTCGCGCAGGCCACCGGTCTGGACGGCTACGCGGCCAACACCACGATCGATTTCGGCGGCGTGCCGGTCAAGTACGTCAAGCTGGCGATCCGCAGCAACTGGGGCGGCGGCATTCCCCAGTACGGCCTGAGCGAAGTCCGCTTCTACCAGATCCCCAAGGCGGCCAGCGAGCCGAATCCCGCCTCCGGCGCGACCAACGTCTCGGCGGGGACGGAGCTGACCTGGCGTGCAGGACGTCAGGCCGGTCAACACCAGGTGTTCCTGGGGACGGATGCCGCCAATCTGACGCTGGCCGGCACGGTTGAGGCGCCTGCTTTCGCGGCGGACCTGGCCTTCAACCAGACCTATTTCTGGAAGGTCGTTGAAATCAACAGCGTCGAGACGCCCGGCGTCTGGGAAAGCGACGTCTGGAGCTTCTCCACGGGCAGCCTCCTGGCGATCGACGACTTCGAGGCCTACACCGACGACGAAGGCCACCGGATCTATGAGTCCTGGACCGACGGCGTCACCACCGGCCAAAGCGGCTCGACCGTCGGCTATCTGGAGGCTCCGTTCGCCGAGAAGAAGATCGTCCGCAGCGGCAAGCAGTCGATGCCTCTGGGCTACGACAACTCGGCGTCCTTCTCCCTCTCGGAGGCCGAGCGCGTTTTTGGGACGCCTCAGGACTGGACGGTCAAGCAGGCCAACGCGGTGTCCGTCTTCTTCCGCGGGCGGGCGCCCGGCTTCGCGCAACTGGCCAACGGCAACATCGTCATGAACGGCATCGGTTCGGACATCTGGAACAGCTCCGACCAGTTCCGTTACGTCTACAAGACTCTGGCCGGGGACGGCAGCATCGTCGCCCGCGTCGAGAGCATCTACAACAGCAACGCCTGGGCCAAGGGCGGCGTGATGATTCGCCAGAGCATTGACGCCGGCTCGATGTACGCCTTCATGCCCATCACCCCGGGCGGCAGCAGTGCCGGCAACGGCGCCAGTTGGCAGTACCGCGCCACGACCGGCGGCTCGGCGGCCAACAGCGACAAGACCGGCGAGGCGGTGGCCGCGCCGTACTGGGTCAAGGTCGAGCGCAAGGGTAACGCCTTCTCCGGATACATCTCATCGGACGGCAAGGCCTGGACGCAGATCGGCACCGCGCAGACGATCGCGATGAGCAGCTCGACTCTGATCGGCTTGGCTCTGTGCAGCCATGATGCCGCGATTGTCACGGATGCGGAGTTCTCCGGCGTCGCCACGACGGGCAACGTCACCGGCTCCTGGCAGGTGGCTGAGGTCGGCGTCACGCAGTCGGCTGGCAACTCGGTCGAGGGCCTGTACCTGTCTGTCAAGGACAGCGCCGGCAAGACCAAGGTCGTCCAGTGTCCGAATGCCGCCGCCACGGCGACCGTCGCCTGGCAGCAGTGGAACATCCCGCTGAGCGAGTTCACCTCGGCCGGCCTGAAGATGACCGCCGTCAAGTCGCTGACGATCGGCGTGGGCAACAAGGCCGCTCCGGTCAAAGGCGGCACCGGCACCGTCTTCATCGACGACATCGGCTTCGGCCGTCCGGTCCAGTAACCGGAGTCGTCTCACCAACGCGGCACTTTGGGGCCCGTCTCCGCAAGGAACGGGCCCTTTTTGTCTGGTTCTTCACGGAGTAATGGGGATCATCGGCACCGTCGGAGCGGCACGTCCGAAGCGGTCTCGCTGGATGAGTTTATCGCTTTGCGGCCTCCGGCTTGAACGCGAACGAAGCGTTCGCTTGCGGGCCTGGCTGTCGCGTAGGGGCGTGCCCCCCCCTCCATGCTGGTGGCCCCAATGCGTCAAACTCCCGACGCCCTCGGCGTAGATCGCCGCTGCGTGTCGGGGCGTCGGAATCCGTCTCCGTTCGTCCCCGCAATTCCGTGAAGAACCTCTTGTCTGCCGGTGCGGCCGGAATGCGGTGGCCTGGCACGTCTGGGCCTGCGTGTGCCGACCTCGTGCTCCGACGGGCGCATCACCCTTTTTCTTCTTTGCACGTCCGCGGGGCTGAGACTACAATCGGTTTTCGCATCGAACGTGACGCCTCGAACGCCGTGGTCGCCCGGATC
>JAAYVJ010000706.1 GCA_012517265.1 Planctomycetota bacterium
AACACCAGCGTCGAGGCGAGCCTCCTGATCGGCGGGGCGGGGACGACGCCGGTCGATCTGTTCGCCGATCCCGCCGATGCGTTCAAGCTGCGGCCGGGCGGCGTGTTCCTGACGACGGCGCCGGACGCCAACGGGATCCTGCTGACCACGAACAAGAACCTGAAGCTCGCCCACGACGGCATGGGCACGAGCAGTCTCGTCTACGAGATCATCGCGATCGGGGTCGATTGATCGTATGGGCACGCATGCGGACATCCTGGTTGGAGACGCGGAGTTCTTTCTCGCAGAGTACGGAGAGCCTGTCATCGTTCACCCGCCGACGGGACTGGACCGCCCGGTGACGGCGCTGGTCGAGCGGTCATCCCCGGATCTGCAGGATCGTCCCCGTGCGGAGATCCAGCCTTTGATTGTCCGCCTGCGGAACGATGCCTCCGCCGGGATCGCCGCGGCCGAGATCTCCGGTCACTGGTACGTCAGCGTCCGGCGTGAACTCGGCGGCGAGTACGTGAAGCTGCGGGTCACCCGTTGGCCCCAGCAGGATGCGGCGTTCATTGCCGTGGAGCTGACGTGATGGGAAAAGGGGTCTGGAAAACCGGCCGCCGGGCATACGCAATGATGCAACGCACCGAAAACGGCGTTGCATCATGTCGGCGTGGTAGGCGAACGGTTCGACAGAATCGAGAAGTCACTCCGCTGGCGAACGGAATAGAGGCGACGGCTCGAAGAGCCGCCATCGCCTCCATGTATGCCCGGCGGCCGGTTTTCCAGACGGAGGCTCCGTCATGACCGAACCCCTTGTGACAGTCCAGTTCGACAAGGCCAAGCTCGACGCCGTCGAGCGGGCGCTGGCCGAAGAGCCCAGGCTCCTGCCCCGGATCGTCTACCGGGGTCTGAAGCGCACGGCCGATGCCGGGCGGACTCAGCTCGATCGCGAGGTCCGCCGGCGGATCACGGCCAAGAAGCGCGACGTCATGGCCCGCATCACGGACGAGGAGAAGGCCTCTTATACGAAGTGGCGATGGCGGCTGGGCATCAGTCGTCGCCGGATGGCTTTGGCCGCGTTCCAGCACACGGTCAGCGAGCGGGGGGGCGTCACGGCCACGATCCGCCGGGGCGAGAGTGTCCGGATCCCGCGGGGCTTCAAGACCGAGGGCTTCACCCACGCCGCCTCGGGCGAGCGGGTCGAAGGTGACCGGCTCCTGTGGCGGCGGGCCCAGAAGGGGGACAAGAGTTTTGGCAAGGGCACGCCCACGGCCGCAGGCGACGTGGTCCGGCGGTTGCCGGTGGTGTTCCTGCGGGGGCCTTCCATCGGCCAGGTGGTCGCCAACGCCCAGGACCTGCTCCGCGAGGTCCACGATAGCGGCCAGCAGCGATTGGAGAAGGAGATCCATAGCCAGGTCCAGTACGAATTGACCAAGAGGTGGCCCAGATGATGGCAAATAACGCAGGGAAAATTGGCAGTTGGGTATACGCAATGATGCAAGGGCCGAAGGACGCCCTTGCATCATGTCAACGTGGGCGGCGAAGTGTTCGACTGGATCGAAAGGTCTCATCGGCGGCGACGGTACCAGAGGCGACGGCTCGAAGAGCCGCCGTCGCCTCCATGTATACCCAACTGCCAATTTTCCCGGATTTGCGGGAGGCCACCCGATGACCGAACCCATCGTCGAACGGATTGCCCAATGGCTGTGTGCGGCTCTGAAGGAGATCACCACTGCCGGCGGCTATCACTACACGCTCCATGTCTCGCGGCCGCTGACTCTGGAGCCGCCGGCCCAGACGATCGGGGACCTCTCGACCATCCTCGAGATGGGCGAGCGCGAGGAGGCCGCCAAGCCGACGCTGACGCACCGCTGCTGGCGGCAGCCGTTCCTGGCGAGTGTGTACCTCCTGAATACGACTGAGCCGGTGGACCAGCGGATCAACCGCGTCGTCGCGGATATCGAGAAGCGGATCGGCGTCGAGACCGCCGCCCACAAGGGCGCCGACGGTCTGTGCGGCGGCCTGGCCTATCGCCTGTACGTCGAGAATCCCGAGATCTGGATCGACCGGGGTCGCAACGCGACGATCGTGCTGGCGCCGATCCTCATCGACTACAAGGTCTCCATCACGGACCCCTACGCACAATGACGTGGATGTGTAGAAGCGTGAAAGCGTTGAAGCGTAAGAAAGGATTGAACCATGCCAGCAACCGGATACGGGGCCTCGCTCGCCGGCGTCGCCCTCGGCACGTTTCCGAACGTGAAGGACATCCAGATCGGCGGTCTGGAGGTCGAGATGAAGGAGGTCGCCTGCGTCACCGACGCCAACAAGATCCCGACCAAGCTGCCCAACAAGGTCCGCGAGGGGGACATCGTCCTGACGATGGTCTACGACGCCGAGGGCCAGGCCCTCTATGGCCAGCTCCGCCAGTACGCCAAGGGCCACACGAAGGACAACTTCACCCTGCGGGACTCGACCGCCAGCGTGCACGCGGGCCTCGGCTACGTGGCCAAGGTGGGCGAACTGACGATCGACACCGACAACGAAGAGGTCTACAAGGTCACGCTCACACCCGAGAAGGAATGGGACTTCTCGCCGGCGGGCTAAACGGTGCCCCGTGACCTGTGACTCGTGACACGGGGCACGGGCCACGGGCCACATTTCCACGAAAGGAGTTTTTGAATGTCCGACGAACAAGTGACTGTCACGCCGCCCGAGGCCACAGCCGAGAGCATCCTGGCCTTCCGCAATCGACCGCCGATCGAGCACCACGACATGCCCGACGGTCGGCGGGTCTACGTCTACGGCCTGACCGACCTGGAGGTCCAGCAGTGGTACGCCGACTGCGGCAAGACGAAGGACGAAGAGGGCCGCGAGCGGGTCGACGATCGGTTCAGCGACGCCAAGCTCCTGGTCCGCTGCGTGCGGAACGCCGAGGGCAGGCGGCTGTTCACGGAGGCCCACCTGCCGCAACTGATCGAGCTGCCGAACTTCGTCAAGGCGCCCTTGATCGCCAAGGCGATGAAGCTCAGTGCCATCGGCGGCAAGGCGGACGCCGAGATCCTAAAAAACTACGCCAGGACCCTCGCCGGCGCCTGTTGATCCGGCTGGCGAGGGCCGACGGCTGTCCCGTTGAGGAGGTCCGGGCCCGCTACAGCGCCTACGAGCTTCGCGAGCTGGAGCTGGCGGAGTCCGAGGCCCCCTGGGGCGAATCGGCCGACACGCTGCGGGCGATCTACCTGGCGGATGTGGTCCTGGCGGCCTTGGGCGACAAGGAGGCCGGCCGGGAGGCCCGCCAGATCCTCAATCGGCTGATGGGTCCGGTCCGGGCCCGGCGGCGGACACTGAAATCGCAACTGGCGCAGAGGAGTGCAAAGTGAAAGCGTAGAAGCGTGGAACCGTAGAAGCGCAAGAGGGGTCTTGCGCTTCCACGCATATACGCTCCCACGCTTCCACGAGGTTTATCATGGCAAATACGACCGTCGGGATTGTCTTTGAAGTCTTCAATCGCGGGACCGGCGGCTTTGCCAGTATCCGCCGGGACCTGGGCCGCACGACGACCCAGCTCATGCAGCTTGCCGGCCTCGGGGCCGGGCTCTACGACCTGGAGCGGGCCTACAAGAGCGTGACGACCGCGGCGATGGCCCAGGAGCGGGCCGAGTCGGATCTGCACGCATCGCTGGCCCGAACAGGCGACGCCACGGCCGAGAACGAATCGCAGCTCAAGAGCTACGCTTCGGCCATTCAGAAGGTGACTACCTACGGTGACCAGCAGATCCTCCAGCAGATGGCCTACGCCCACAACGTGGGGGTCGCGACCGACCAGCTCGACGACGCGGCGGTCGCCGCCATCGGCTTGGCCGCGGCCTACGACAAGGACCTGCAGACCGCGATGCGGCTTGTCGCCCTGGCGGCCAAGGGCGAAACCGGCCAGCTCAAGGAGATGGGCATCGTCATCAGTCAGA
>JAAYVJ010000707.1 GCA_012517265.1 Planctomycetota bacterium
CTCCTGTCCACGGCGATCTACCTGCTGGTGGTCCTGGCGCCTGGACTGGTCTACCGGCCCTACTACGCCATCTTGGGGACCGTCGTCTTCTGTGCGATCATCTTCTTCGCGGCCAGGTGCTATCTGCAGGCGTTCTTCGCTGTCAGGATGCCTCCTCTGGAGGAACTACCTGAAGGTCAGTTGCCTCGCGTATCGTTGATCGTGCCTTCCTACAATGAAGAGAACGTGCTGCGGCGAAGTCTCTCCTCGATGCTGGCTCTGGACTATCCCGCCGACAGGCTGGAGTTCATCTACGTCTACGAGTCTGTGTGCACCGACAGAACGGAGGAGATCATCCACGAATTTGCCCAGAGGGACGCTCGGATCAAGCCGGTTCGGCGCATCACCCACAAGGGCGGCAAGGCGGCCGCGACCAACTACGGCCTGCAGTTTGCCACGGGCGACGTCATCGCCATCTTCGATGCGGACCATGCCCTGGACCCGGGTCTGGTCCGATATGCGGTGGCACAGTTGCGGAAGAAGGGAGTCGGATGCGTTCGAGGTCGATGCCGGACCGTCAACCGGACGCAGAATCTCGTGACGCGGCTGGTCGCCCTGGAGCGGGACGCCGTCGAGCGATTCTACATCTACGGGGCCTGGCGCATGGGGGGCTTCTCCACGTTCACCGGCGGGCATGCGTTCTTTCGGCGGGAGGTCTTCGATGAGCTTGGACTGTTTCGCGAAGACATCCTGACGGAGGACATCGATTTTGCTGTCAAGCTTCACGCCGCCGGGTACCAGGTGGTCGTCCTTCCCCAGATCCAATCGTGGGAAGAAGTGCCGACGTCCCTGAAGGCCCTGATGCACCAGCGTAAGCGGTGGACCCGCGGTTGGATGCAGATCTGGCGGCTCCATGCGGCCCGGATTCTCACGGAACGGCGCGCGGGCCTTTTCAAGCGAGCGGACATCTGTCTGAGTCTGACTTCGACCGTCGCGTCGGGATTGGTCCTGGCGGTGCTTCCTCTGGCTTGCCTGAGGTTTCTGGGGGTCGCCACGTCCTGTTTTGCGGAACCAACGGCATTTGGGTTGTGGCTGTTTGTCACCACGACTCCCGCCATCACGACGGTCTGGGCATGGCTGCTGGATAGACGAGAGAAGGGCCCGCCTCCGGTCTCCGACCTCTTGGCCGTACCTCTGTTGATCCCGTACATCTTCTTTCTCTTCGGCGTCAGTTGGATCTGTTTTGCCGACGAGTTCCTGTGGAACTGGCCGTTCGCTTACGTGAAGACCCCGCGCGCAGCAGATCTGCCGGAGACCATCCGCGATCCGGACCTATGCCAGGAATCCCTGGCACTCAGCGAGCCCGTGCATCCGTCGCTTTAGATCCCCCTCTGCCGGCTGAACATCTTCTCGCCTGCCTGACGGCTCCCTCGCCACGGGCTGTGGAGAGAATTTTCGCGCTTCTTACTAATCCCTAGTAATCAGCCCCTTCGTGCGTCTGGGCCCGGCCCATAGTCTTGGGTCATGGCAAAGACGCTGGCACAACGAATTGCGGACCTTGAGGCGGCCATCGCGAGGGCTGAAGAGGCCCAGGCCTCCACGGCGGGCGATGGGCGGAGCCGGACCAATCCCAACCTCAAGACACTCTACGACCAGTACGAGACGCTGCTTCTGCGGAACGATCTGGAGGTCAACGGCCGCATCCGGGCCTACGAGGCGGTGGACTGATGCGGACGATGCTCTCCAAATGGCAGCAGAAGATCTCCGACGGCGTGGACCGCCTGACCCTGGCCGTTTCGCCCCGGCGGGCGTATCTGCGGCGGGCGTACCGGTTCGCCTACGACGCCCTGGACAACAGCCGCACCCGCAAACCCCGGGGCAGTCTCTCGGGCTCCGGCGACGCCCACCTGACCGAATCGGCCCTGTCGCGGCTCCGCGAGATCTGCCGGGACATGGGCCGCAACAACCCGATCGTCAAGGGACTGCTGGCCACGGAGACCAAGGGCGTGGTGGGCTCGGAGACCAAGGTCGAGGCCCGCACCCAGGACGAACGGTGGAACGAGAAGGCCGAGCGGCTC
>JAAYVJ010000128.1 GCA_012517265.1 Planctomycetota bacterium
AAGATCCAGGCGGTGATCACCGGCGCCGACCGCATCGCCGCCAACGGCGACACGGCCAACAAGATCGGCACGTACAGCGTCAGCGTGCTGGCCAAACACCACGGCATCCCGTTCTACATCGCGGCCCCCTCCAGCACGTTCGACCTGAGCATTCAGAGCGGCGATCAGATCCCCATCGAGCAGAGAAACGCCTCGGAAGTGACCTGGATCGGCGGCAAGCACACGGCCCCCGACAACGTCGGCGTCTACAACCCGGCCTTCGACGTGACCCCGGCGCAGAACATCGCCGCGATCATCACGGAAAAAGGTGTGATTGAGAACCCCAATGAGGACCGCATTCGCGGCCTGCTCGGACAAACAAAAACCACCTAGGCGACGGCGACGACCTGCTTGACCTCGGGCACCCGCTCCTTCAGGATGCGCTCGATGCCCATTTTCATCGTCATGGTCGCGCCGGGGCAGCCCCGGCAGGCGCCTTGCAGCCGGACGCGAACGCTCTTGTCCTCGTCCACGCCGATCAGTTGCACGTCTCCGCCGTGGCCCTGCAGGGCCGGACGGACCATTTCTATCACTTCGGCGACCTTCTCCTCGAAGGATTTTCCATCGCCGGTTTCGTTCGGATTGACCTTGTCAGTCATAAGCAATCTCCACCAATTCAACAGGCGGTCATTATACCGGCATCCCTACCGCGGGCAAACCCTTTTCATAGTACCCCCGGCGGGGCCGAGAGTTCGCCCTATTGACAACCTGACGGGGGATTTGTACGGTGGTGGGCTGTTCTCAGAATCATGATTATTTTTGGGAGGTTCACGAATGAAAGCTGTATGGGCGGGTGTCCTGCTGACCGCGCTGGCTTTGGCCGGGTGCGCGTCGAGCGATGCGGAGAGTCAGGCGGTGGCCGGATACGATTTCGGCAAGCTCGACAAGATCGCGATCGTTGAAGTGACCGGTCGCGTCTATAGCGACGCGGCCAAGAACAAGATCAGCAACCTCGTCACAATGGCGCTGATGAAGAAGGGCTACACGTTCATCGAACGCCAGCAGGTGCAGGCCCTTCTGAAGGAACAGCAGTTCCAGGCGTCCGACATGACGACCGAGGTCGGCGCCGCCAAGGCGGGTCAGTTCCTCAACGTCCCGGCGGTCATGCTCATCGACATTCCCAAGTTCAAGAGCGGGAAGATCGACATGACGGCCAAGCTGATCGACGTCGAGAACGGAACCATTCTCTGGCTGGGCAGCGGTTCCGGCAGCACGAACAAGACGCTCGGCACCATCGCGGGCGCGGCCGCAGGCGCCGCGCTGGGCGCCGCCGTGGCGGGCGGAGACTCCAGTGATCGGTGGCTTGGCGCCGGCATCGGCGCCGTCGCCGGCGGCATCGCGGGCAATGCGCTGACGCCCAGCGAAGAAAAGCATGTGACCAAAGTCGTGGCCAAGGTGGTCAAGGACTTCCCGTCCCGGCTGCCCCCGACCGCGAAGTCGAAATAGGCCCGGTCGATCCGAGGCAAGCAGCAGTTCAGGGCCGCAGGCGAACGCCGCCTTCGGCCCTGTTTCTTTACCCCCCTTTTGACAGGAGGCGGAACACATGAACCGTCGGGAATTCATCGCGACCGGCGTCGCCGGTCTGGCGGCAACGAACCTCGCAAGCGGATCGGAGGGGCTGCATCCGACAACCCAAAGGCAGTTCTTCGAATGGCGGCAATACCATCTGCGGACCGGAGACCCCAAGAACCGCGTCGGCGACTTCTACAAGAACGTCGGCATCGCCGCGATGAATCGCGCCGGCATCAAGACGGTCGGGGTGTTCAACCCGGTGTACGGCCCCAGCAGGCCCACATTGCACGTGCTGCTCGTTCACGACTCGCTGGATTCGGTGGTGAACGCCCACGCACGGCTCCTGGCGGACCCAGAGCTGCGAGAGAAAGGCGCCGCGTTCATCGACGCGACCCTCTCGGACCCCGCTTTCGTACGATATGAAAGCTCGCTCATGGTCGCCTTCACCCATATGCCCAAGATCGAACCGCCGGCCTTCAAGGAACGCATCTTCGAGCTGAGGACGTACGAGAGCCACAGCGTCAGGTTCTGCAAAAAGAAGATCGAGATGTTCAACGAGGGCGGGGAGATCGGGATCTTCAAGAAGACGGGACTGAATCCGGTGATGTTCGGCGAAACGGTGATCGGGCCCAGCATGCCGAATCTCACGTACATGCTCGCGTTCAAGGACATGGCCGACAGGGACCAGAGGTGGCAGGTGTTCCGCGACGATCCAGAATGGAAGAAGCTCAGCGCCGATCCGACCTACAAGGACACGGTGTCGAACATCACCGACATCATCCTGCGGCCGACGGAGTTTTCACAGGTCTGACGATCAGACGAGAGCCGCCTCGAAGTCCTCGACCTCGTCAAGCTCGTCTTCGTAGTCGGCGTGCTGCTCGCCGGGTCGAAGCGGCAGCGGCTCGGCAAACTGGATCGCGACGCGACGCAGAGCGTTGTTGACCCCATCCACACGGCAGACGTGGCCTGAACGCACGAAGTCCACCATGTCGAAGGAGTTGTCCCGGCCGTACTGCGGAATGCTGAACCGCGCGGTCAGGTACTGGCCGGGATAGGGGCACCGGTCGTCTGCGTAGCAGGTGAAGGCCGCGCCCTTGCTCGAAAGGTCCACCATCTGTCCTTGCGACAGATCGTCGTTCTGATCCTGGGCAAACCAGATGGGCCAATGGTAGCAGAGCCGTTGTTCCATTCGTCGTTCGCTTGTCGTGTTCATGCGGGCCACCCTAGACATACTGTTGTTTGCGTCCTGTCGGCAGACACATCGGCCGCGGCGTGGAGCGACTTAACGGTCGCCACCGAGAAAAGAAGGGATCGCATGGCTAGAATGCGGCCTGTTCCCGCCTCCGGAACCCCAAAGAGGCGGCTTGGAGAGGAATTCAAAGCGGAATTCTTCGGTTTTCGCGACGGGAGATTCCGATAACCCGATGCCTGCAGGCGCCGACGACCAGGCAAGCCCGATGGATCAGCGGGCGCCGGTGACCTGGCGGGCCAGCTCGCCAAACATGCGACCGCGCTGCTGGTAGTTCTCGAACATGTCGTAGCTGGCGCACGCGGGGCTCAGCAGAACGACGTCGCCCGGAGCGGCAAGTCCGCCGGCAATCTCAACCGCCTCGGCCAGGGAACCGGCGAACTGCACAACAGCCTTCTGCCCCTGCGGAGCCGCCCGAATCGCACCTTCAATCATGCGGGCGGTCTGGCCGATCAGAATCGTCGCCTTGGCGTCGGAGGCGATCCGTCGGCCCAGCTCGTCGAACGGGGTGTGCTTGTCGTATCCGCCGGCGATGAGAATCCTGGGGCACTCGAACGCCGAGAGGGCGACCATCGTCCCCTCCGGCGTCGTGGCCTTCGAATCGTTGTACCAGCGCACCCCCCTGCCCTCCGCGACCAGTTCCAGCCGGTGCGACAGGGCCTTGAAGCTCGACAAGCAGGACCGGATCGCCTCATCCGAGACGCCGAAGCACCGGGCGATCGCCCTCGCGGCCGCAAGGTTGGAGAGGTTGGCCCGGCCGGGCAGAGCGTACTGTGCCCGCAGGTCGCGACCGATATCGTCGGCGGAAAACGGAATGCAGGTTCGTCCCTGCTGCGAACCATATTTGGCCAGCCAGGAACGTGCGATGGGGTCCTCGGCGTTGAGGATCGAAATGGCTGGATCGCTGGAATCGAGTGCCTGGAGACTGAAAAGGGCCTCTTTGGACGCGCAGTAGGCCTCAAACGTGCCATAGCGATCCAGGTGGTTCGGCGTCAGATTCGTCAGCAGGGATACCTTCGGGACCTTGCGGATCTGGGCCAACTGGTCGATCTGGAAGCTGGAGATCTCCAGGACCACCAGATCGTCGGGCCGGATCTGATCCAGGATGGTCAGCAAGGGCTTGTCGCCGATGTTGCCGCTGAGCCAGACCTTACCGTAAGCGTGCTCGGGCGAACTGGGCCGGGCATGCTCCAGGAGATGTGCCGTTAGAGTGGTGGTCGTGCTCTTGCCGTTGGCGCCGGTGATTCCGATAATCCGGGCCGGGCAGGACTGGAAGAACAAGCCGATCTGCGACGTGACCGTCCGCCCGTGGCGACGGGCGATCTGCAGGAACTCATTGTTCGGAGGGACTGCGGGATTGACGATCACCAGATCGGCCGCGGCGAAGTCTTCCGGATCGTGATGTCCCAGGTGATACTCGATCCCCGACAGGTCGGACAACTGGCCGATCGAGTCTTGAAGCTGCTCCCGGCCGGCCTTGTCGGTAACCACGACCTCCGCACCGGCCTGCGCCGCGTATCGAGCGGCATCGACCCCGCCGCCGAAGCGTCCCAAGCCCATCACCAAGACCCTGCGACCGGCCAGATCGACGCGGTCACACGTTCCCTGACACATTTTGCATCCGTTCATAACCCACCTGTCCATGGATCGGTTGCCTGCATCACTCCAACACCCCTATCTTATCGCCGGAGCGATCGCGAAGGAAAGCGGAATCTGCGCGGCACGAGAAGGACGCGATTGGATT
>JAAYVJ010000708.1 GCA_012517265.1 Planctomycetota bacterium
CCTGGCGCCGATCTTCGCCACGGCCGGACAGACAACCTACCAGGGCGAGATCAGCGACATGAAGATCGCCATCGAGAGAGGTGTGCCGGTACTCCAAACGATGGTTGCCGCCACGGGAACCGGACGTCTGGGGCTGGTGGGAACCTTCGAGATCCTCGATGGGACAGGCAAGACGGTGCAAACCGGCTCCATGGGCGCCTGTTATGTCTTCCGGGGGGCACGTCGTTGGGTCAAACAGAAGGTGGAGAACGTACCCGAAGGGCAGTATACCGTTCGCGTCACCTTCAAGGCCGCACATCTGGACAAGCCGCTGACAATCGAGCGGCAGCTTGCATGGCCAAGCCAATCGGCAGTGGCGGCTTCCGCGAAGGCCACGGCGGCAGAGAATCTCGATGGCCATTCCGGCAACTCCACGGATGGAAATGAACAGACCAAGGCGCACGGAAGCGTCACAGAATCAGGAACATGAGAAGAATCCGATGCGGCGTGGGCGTCTGCGCCGCACTGGGCTTGTGCGTTCCCTTGGCTCTGTGTTTCGGCACTGTTCTGGCGGAGCACAAAGGGGTCCGGCTTGCGGTGACAGTGGCGACGAAGATCCTACCTCTGTCGGACCGCTTCGATCTTGACCCGGCCCGGCCGGAAGAAAGAGAGCCGCAACGGGAGACGATGTTCGACATCTTTGGACACGACGACATCGCGGCGTCGATCGATGTGAACGACTCGGCAATGGAGGCGTGGGGCCTGAGTGATTTCGCCGGTCCGGTTCCGACTGAGAAAAGGACGTTCACTGATCGGGAACCCAACCGTCCTGAGATCGTACATTCGTCAGACGACAGATCGCCCGTGGCCGCCACGGGTGTTGCGGACGCAAATGGGCCCGGTGCCGTCGTGACAGAGGTGTCCGACCCCAACAAGGACGCCCCGGAGAGAGTGAATGAATTAATCGGGTTCGTCGTTCGAGGCCGCATGGCTCACGAGCGTCTCCAGATCGACGACCTCGATTCCCTTCTTGCCTCCAACGGCGAGCGGCGGCTTCCCTTGTTGCGTATTCTGCGGGCCTTCCGAGTGCCTGTTCGGGAGGAAGGCGGCGTCTTCCGCTTTGTGTCCGAGGGGGTTGGTCCTGTTGAGATTGACGTTCCCAATGGACAGATTCAGATCAAGGACCATCGACGGGCCATCGATCTGGTTCAGGCGGTGTCCGATATCACGCTCAAGGCGGACCTCTTCGTCTCCTCTGCGGACATCGAGGAGATCTTCGACGTCAAACTGGAGTGGAACACCGAACTCTACGAGTACCGCATCCAGTTGGACAGGACGCTGAGCATCTGGACGCTCGCGACTGGCAGCCCGCTGAACATGGCAGATATCCAATACATGGGGGCGGACCTGCCCGAGATGCTGCCCGCAGCCGATCGCAGCCACGACGCACTGCAGTTCCTGCAGATCGATTGGCAGGCCGGATACGAATGGCGTGGCAGTCAGGGCACAGACTCGGATGCGCATCGCGTCATGCTGGGATCGCCGCGGGAGACCCTCTGGGGCGACGTCTACGATGGACAGTACAAACTGCGGGTGTCGCATCCGGCAGTCACGTGGTATGAGGGGGATGGGGTGGACTGGGCAAACGGCGACGGGTATGCGGCCAGGCTGGACTGGTTTGAGTGGGTTCGCCGATTGCCATCGGCCGAGATCACGCTGGGGGACTCGTCCTCGGGCCTGACCGATCTGGTCTGCCCGGTCGTTACGACGACCGGCGTGCGAGTCAACGGGCTGGTGGGTTGGACGGAGGGCGAGATGGCGTCCGACCGATCGCGCATGGGGTTGCGGCAGTACTTCGGGCGTCCCCTGCTCTTCGAAGGGCCTGCGCCGATCGGCGCGACGGTCGAATTGGTTCTCAATGGGCGAACCATCGGAACACAGAATGTGTTGCCCGAACCGGGTTCGCCTCCCGGCATGGGGGTATACCGTTTCGAGGATATCGAACTTGCCTACGGAATTCTCAACGAGGTCACGATCGTGATCACGGAAACCAACGGCAACGAGATCCGAGTGGAAAAGACGGTGATGGGCACTCCCCAACTGGTGCCCAAGGGCCGCACGGCATACCTCGGATTGGCGGGAAGCAGGCGAGACCGTCGTACCGAAGACATCCAGACGGTCGACACCGGTGAATTCTCCGGATATATGACCGGCGGCCGCATCCTACACGGCCTGACCGATCGCATCACTATCGGCTTGGCGGGAGCCGGCCAACAGGACTACTACCGGCAGTACATAGACGACCCCGGCGCCTCTTACGGCGATCGGACCTATCCTGAGTCGAGCCAACACGGAGGTTTCACACTTTCGTGCCTGCCCTTCGACAAGCTGATGCTCTCGGGGGATTTGGGCGGTAGCGAGGTCCAGGACTCGGATGGCCGGGGCGACTTGGCGGCGCGTCTGCGGGCGGACTATCTGCCGACCCAGAAGCTCGCTTTCAACGCGGATCTGCTGAACCTCGGGACGGATTACTTCGACGGAGTCGATCCGGATGTCTCCGACCGCCGAGGCGGCGAAGTCGGAATGGTCTACCGGTGGAACAAAGCCTGGACTCTGGAGTCCGGAATCGGCGAGGTCCGCGACAATTTGGACGGACACAAGGAGGATACGCTAGGAGTCGACTATCGAAGCGTAGGCCTGATGACCACCGCGCTGCCCCGCTCCAGCCTGACGGCCAAGCTCCACAACCTGGAGGTTTCCAGCGACAGCGACGACGCGACGCTCCTGGAACTTCGCCTGCGAATCGCGCCCGTTCGCAGCATCAGCATCTACGGTCAGATCTTCATGGGCGAAGATCTGGAGATCGAAGAGGACAACCGGTTCCTTTCCCCCCTGCGATTGCGAAACGCCCCGCGTTCTCTAGGTCCCGCTCAGTACTGGACGGTCAGCAAGCGATTCAACAAAGATCATAGGACCAGCGTCTCCTACGGCGACACCGGGCTCCAGGAAACGCTCGGCGTGGCGCACGACATGCGTACGACGGTGAAGAATCACCCTCTGAACCTGCGAGGGGAGTTGCTCAAGACCCTCTCCGGGGGCGTCGGCGAAGACTATCGGTTCCGTTTTCGTGCCGACTACATGCTGGATCCGTTCGGAAACAATCAGTTCGGGGCGATGGTCGACCTCACCGAAGACGACTACGCATTCTATTGCTACATGAGCATTCAGAGCCTCTTCGCATGCCACAGGAACCGACTGATTCACGTCAACGAATCCCGTATCCGAACCGCCTACGGCGCCGTCCATGGCAGGGTCTTCGTCGACTACAACGGGAACCATCTGCTCGATTCGGACGAGCCGGGCGTCCCTGATGTGAAAGTCTCGCTCAACCAGCTCAACTCCGCGGTGACCGACAAGAGAGGCTACTACATTCTCTCCGCGTCGACAAACACCGGGGAAGCCCGCGTGTTCCTCGACGCCGACACCGTGCCCGCGATATACACGATCACTAGCGGCGTGCAGTCCGCCAAGGTATACAGGGACAGCCTGACCGAAGTGAACCTGAGCGTGGCCCCGCTGATCTCCCTGATGGGGCACGTGGTGGCCGTGGATCCGAATGCAGGACGGCGCAAGGACGCCGCCAAGGTGGACCCCAACGCGCCCGACCTGAGCCCCACGATCCTCGATGGCGTGGACTCCAATGACACGAGCAAGCAGCCTCCCGGCCGGCCGGCCCCCCTGAACGGAGTTCGGGTCTACCTGAGCAATCCGGCGTCCGGCCTTCTGGTGGCCGATTCCTATACCGGTGCCGACGGGAGCTACTATTTCGACGATGTCAAGCCGGGACAGTACAAACTGCAAGTGGACCCCAAGACGATCCCACCCACCCACTTCCTGGCTGAACTGGAGCGCATCATCGTCGTCGAACCCACCAGAGACGAGAGCGTGGAGATCCCCATGCAGGACTTCACTGCGACCGTACAGCCTAAGAAGAAGACGGCAGATCCGCCGCCGACGGACGCCGCCAAGCCATGAACCGGCAAACGCGACCTTATTCCATTGAGGCCGATTCGCCGCGGCGGGCCCGCCGTAGACGGCCTTCTTGGATCCAGCAGAACAGCACAGGCACGATCAGCATGGTGAGGATCTCGATCGTCATGCCGCCGAAAGAGGGAATGGCCATGGGAACCATGATGTCCGAGCCTC
>JAAYVJ010000709.1 GCA_012517265.1 Planctomycetota bacterium
CAGGCGGGGTTCTTCATGGCAAGATCTGGCAGCTTCTGACATATCCCTTTGTGTACGACAACCCCATGAACCTGGTGTTCAGCGGCCTGATGGTGCTCTTCGTCGGCAGCATTGTCGAACGCGAGTGGGGAACGGCCTCCTTCCTCGGGCTGTGGCTGGCCGTATCCCTCGGGTGCGGAATCCTGTGGGCGCTGGCCGGGCTGCTCACCGGCAGCAACGCGGTGGGCACGGGCGCAGCCGCCTGCAGCTACGGCCTGATCGCAGCGATGGGCCTGATCTACCGGGGCAGGAGGCTTCTGGTGTTCTTCGCATCCGTGGAAGCGCAGCATCTGGCCATCGGCCTGATCGTGATCGGAGTCTTGATGAACCTCACAAGTCCGATGATGCTGGTTTGGACAGCCGGAGCGCCGATCGCCTGGCTCTACGCGAGAGCCAGGACGCGGCATGGAGCGTCGCGATCGACTCGACCGGCCCCACAGGGCACCAAGGGACGTTTCATCGAACTCGATTGACGGGGACGGAATGCTCACGGGAATCGAAGAAGCCAGGGAGGCAGCCGCGAGCCACCTGCGTCAATGCCGGCTCTGCCCGCGCGATTGCCGGGTGGACCGCTCCCGAGGGCAGACCGGCTACTGTGGGCTGGACGGGCAGATCCGTTGTTTCCGTGAAATGCTGCATCCGGCCGAGGAAGCCGAGCTGTCGCCCTCGCATCAGGTGTACTTCGCGGGCTGCAACTTGCGATGCGGGTTCTGCACCGTCGCGGAATGGAACGAGCAGCCTTTGGCGGTCGGCCCATTGGATATGGACTGGCTGGTCGGACGGATCGAGCATCGCCGGGGCCAGGGGGCCAGAAACGTCAATCTCCTGGGGGGAGAGCCGACGGTCAGCCTGCCGGGAATCCTGAGCCTGCTGACCCGGGTTCCCCTCTCAACTCCTGTTGTTCTGAACTCGAACATGTACTACAATAGTGACATAGACGAGTTGCTCAGGACATTCGTCGGGGTCTGCCTGGCCGACCTCAAGTGCGGGAACAGCGAATGTGCCGGCGCTCTGTTGGATGCGCGGGATTACGTGGATGTGGCAAGGCGGAATATCCTGATGGCGAGCCGGCATTGCGATCTGATCGTTCGACATCTGATTCTGCCGGGGCATATGGATTGCTGTCTTCGGCCGACCCTGCGTTGGCTGGCCGGCGCGATCCCCCACGTGAAACTGAGTCTGCGAACGAACTATGTTCCCCCGGCGACGGCCGGTTTCGCCCCTATGGACTACCCGTCTTCCGGGGATATCCTCGCGGCGACAAATGAAGCTCGGGGCCTGGGTTTGCGTCTAATCGAATGAAGGCCGAACCGTACCATCGAAAACAGGGCGAATTCGAACTGCGAGTGCTGAAAGACGGGCGACTCGTGATGATCGCGCCCGACGAGATGCTGCTCGAGATCGCCGCATCTCTGGGCACAAACACGGCAACAACATCGGGAGAGCAGAATGCAGAAACGGGAAGTGCCGAGCGCCAGCAGGCAGCCGACCCCAGACGAGTCCAGACGTCCGATGGATGAACTGGAGATCCTGATCCGGGCCCGCTACCCCCTGATCTACGTGGTCAGTTGGGAGGAGCAGCGAGTGCTCCACCGCGTGGCGCAGATCGCCGGCAGACTGAGCAAAAGCGTCTTCGAATGGTCGGTGAACACCGGTCTGATCCCCGCCGGCACGAATCTCCAGTCCCAGAAGAACCGCGACACCGCGACCCAGGATCCCCTGGTGGCGCTGGGCAGCGTGATCGAGCACGTGGAGCCGGCCCTGTATGTCTTCAAAGACTTCCATCCGTTCCTGAAGTGCCAGAACATGGCCGTGATCCGACGGATGCGGGAGGTGGCCGCGGCGTTGAAGAACACTTACAAGACGATCGTGATCGTCAGCCCGATGTTCGAAATGCCGCCGGAACTGGAGAAGGAAGTCACCGTCCTGGACTTCGATTTGCCCAAGGAGAACGATTTCGCCGTGCTCCTGGACCGGATCGTCGAGGAGGTCAAGGGCAATCCCAAGCTCAACGTCAATGTCAACGGCCCGATGCGGGAGCAGATCGTGCATTCGCTGCTGGGCCTGACGCTGTCGGAGGCGGAGAACGTCATCGCCAAGACTCTCGTCCAGCACCGGGGGCTCGGCAAGCAGAGCCTGGAGGTAATCAACTCGGAGAAGAAACAGATCATCCGCAAGAGCGGCCTGCTGGAGTACTACGACGCCGAGGAAACGATGGAATCCGTCGGGGGCCTCGATTCCCTCAAGAGCTGGCTGGTCAAGCGATCGGTCGTGTTCTCCGATCAGGCGCGCAGCTTCGGCCTGCCTGCGCCCAAAGGCGTACTCCTCCTGGGCGTGCAGGGCTGCGGAAAAAGCCTCATGGCCAAGACGATCAGCAGGATCTGGCAACTGCCCTTGTTGCGGTTCGACGTGGGCCGCGTCTTCGGGAGTCTGGTCGGATCGTCGGAACAGAACGTCCGCCGGGCCATCCAGGTGGCCGAGTCGGTGGCCCCGGTCGTCTTTTGGATCGACGAAATCGACAAGGCGTTTCGCGGCTCCCGCGGCAGCGGCGCGTCGACCGACGCCGGCACGTCCTCGCGTGTCTTCAGCACGTTCCTGACGTGGTTGTCGGAGAAGAAATCCCCTGTGTTCGTGATCGCCACGGCCAACGACATCTCGGCGCTGCCGCCCGAGCTGTTGCGAAAAGGCAGATTCGACGAGATCTTCTTCGTGGATCTGCCCTCCCTTGCGGAACGCCGGGACATCTTCCGCGTCCACCTGGCCAAGCGCAAGATGGACCCGGCGACGTTCGATCTCGACACCCTGGCCCGGACGGCCGAGGGCTACAGCGGGGCCGAGATCGAAGAGGCGATCATCAGCGCGATGTTCGACGCCTTCTACGACAAGCAGGGACTGACGACCGAGCGGGTGCTGGACAGCGTGCGTCAGACGGTGCCGCTCTCTCGCACCATGAAGGAGGACATCGACGAGCTGCGGAAATGGGCCGCGAGCCGGGCGAGAGCGGCGACAAGCCCCGACGCCGCGCAAGGCGAGGAAGGCCGACGCAAGCTGGAGATTTGAGAAACCAAAGAGATGGAAAACGAGGTGAGAGCATGAGTACCGTATTGATCCTGGCTCCTGTCATCATCAGCAACTGGCCCGCCATCGCGGTGGCGGCGGCGGGGGCGGCCTCGGCGCTGGGCTTCACGGTCAAGCAGACGGTCCAGGAGGCCGTCAAGCAAGGCCAGCCGACCGAGACCGAGCAAAACGTGGAACTGGAACTGGCCGAGAGCGAGGTCCTGACCCAGGGGCTGGCCACCGACCAGAAAATGGTCCTGAACAAAGGGTCCATGCAACTGGTCGTGGAGCGCGACGCCCGAGGCCGCTGCAAGGTGTGCGCCTCGGGCCGGGGCCACAGCAAGGCCGAACTCAAGCAGGCCGCGGAAGAGTTCACGCAGAAGCTGACCCAGTGCTTCATTTACGACAAGGTCATGAAGCAGCTCAAGAGCAAGAGCTTCCAGGTGGTAAACGAAGAACTCATGCAGGACGACAGCATCCGCATTCACGTGCGCAGATGGGTGGACTGAGACAATGGCGCAACATGAAGTCGAAATCACGATCTCCCGGACGGGAGAGGTGAAAGTGCACGTCAAAGGGGCCAAAGGCAAGGCGTGCCTGGAGTACGCCAAGTGGCTGACCGAGATCGTCGGCCGCGTCAAGAGCCAGCAGAATACGAACGAACTCTACGAACCCGAGGTAAGATCCCGGATCGACCTGCACCAGGATCTGAGGGTTGACGACGGTCCCTGATGCGATGCGCCCGATGTGAATTCGAGAACATCCCCGGCCAGACACGCTGCATTCGGTGCGGCAGCGTTCTGGAGGCCGGAGGCGCTGCTGTTCCAGTGCATCCGCCCCGGATGCCCGGCTGGCAGAAGCCC
>JAAYVJ010000129.1 GCA_012517265.1 Planctomycetota bacterium
CACAGCATCAGCGACGAGACACAGACCTGCTGGAACGGGCTCATCGGACGGCTGGAGTTGTCCTCGACGTCTCCCGTGTGGATTGCCGACGTGCAGGCGCATCCGGACGTGGCGAAGAAGGCTGCTCTGCTGAAGGTACGACTGGGCAACGCGACAGGCAGATCGGGCCAGGGGACCCTGACGGCGCGCGGTCAGAGCCAGGCCGTGACCTGGGACGCGGAAGGAGGGCAGGCCCAGATCGAAGTCAATCTGGGCGCGGATGCCAAGCTTTGGGATGAGTTCGATCCCGTTTTGCACGAGGTGACCGTCGCGCTGAAGGCCGACGGCGTGCAAGACGCCCGGACCGTGACCTTTGGTTTGCGACAGGTCGGGACGGAAGGGATTCACCTGACGATGAACGGCAAGCGGTTCATCGCCCGCGGGACGCTCGAATGCGCGATCTTCCCTCTGACCGCGTATCCGCCGACGGACGTGGACTCCTGGCGACGGATCGTCCGGATCTGCAAGGACTACGGCCTGAATCACATGCGATTCCATTCCTGGTGCCCCCCGGAGGCCGCGTTCGTCGCGGCGGATGAACTGGGATTCTACTTGCAGCCGGAATGCGGGATCTGGGCCCGCGCCGGCACACAACTGGGCCGCGGCGACCCTGCCGACAAGTGGCTGTATGAGGAGACCGATGCGATTCTCGCGGCCTACGGGAACCACCCGTCGTTCGTCTTTCTGGCCCACGGCAACGAGCCTTCGGCCAGGCCGGAATTCCTCGCGGCCTGGGTCCGCTACGTGAAAGAGAAGGACCCCCGTCGGCTCTACACCAGCGCCACCGGCTGGGGCCCGACGCCGGAGAACCAGTATGACGCCGCACTGGCCGTGGGGGGCCGCCAAGGGAAGCGGATTCGCGGAGATATTGGCTGGCGAGGAAAGGACTACCGCGAGGGCGTCGCGCCGACGAAGATCCCGATCATCAGCCACGAGATCGGCCAGTTCTGCGCCTATCCGGATTTCTCGGAGATCGCCAAGTACACCGGGGTCTTGAAGCCCGGCAATCTGATGATCTTTCGCGATTTCGCGGCCGCCGGGGACATCTTGAAGCAGAACCGCCAGATCGCCCACGCTTCGGGCCGACTCCAGGTGCTCTGCTACAAGGAAGAGATCGAGGCGGCGCTGCGAACGAAAGGACAGTCCGGCTTCCAATTGCTCGACCTGCACGACTTCCCCGGCCAGGGGACGGCCATCATCGGAGTTCTCGACGCGTTCTGGGACTCCAAAGGCTATGTAACGCCTCAAGAGTACAGGCGGTTCTGCAATGCGACGGTGCCGCTGGCTCGCCTGACCAAGCGGGTCTTCACGACTGCCGAGACTCTGGAGACCGATGTGGAGATCTCGCATTTTGGGCCCGCTGCCCTGGAGAACGCCAGGCCCTACTGGAAGCTCGTCGATGGAGACGGCCAGGTCGTCGCCGGCGGCGACTTGCCGGTTCTGACGATCCCGTTGGACAATGGAACGCCCCTGGGCCGGGTGCAGGTCGATTTGTCCAGGCTGGAGGCCCCCAAAGGATATCGCCTGGTCGTCGGTCTTGCCGACACGCCCTTCGAGAACGACTGGAGCATCTGGCTCTACCCGGCGGAAGCAGAGGTCGCCGTGCCGAAAGGCGTTGTGGTCGCGACGACGTTGGATAATGCGACGCGCGCCGAACTGGCAAAGGGCGGCGTCGCGATTCTGTTCCCCGAGCGAGTCGGACGGGCGCATCCGCCGGTCTCGTTCGTCCCCATCTTCTGGAATAACCAACTCTTTCCCAACGAGAAACGCCAGACCCTGGGCTTGCTCTGCGACCCCAGGCATCCGGCTTTGGCCCGGTTCCCGACCTGCGAGCACAGCGAGTGGAACTGGGAGGATATCGTGGACAAGTCCAGGGCGTTCGATTGTGCCGGCCTGCCGGGGGATGTGCGTCCACTGATCCAGATCATCGACGATTGGAACACCGGCCGCAAGCTGGCCCTGGTGTTCGAGTGCCGGGTCGGATCGGGACGGCTGCTGGTCTGCGGAACGAACCTCCCGCAACTTGCAGAGAAGTCGCCCGCAGCCCGCCAGTTGTGGCGCAGTCTGCTGGCCTACGCGGCCGGCTCTGATTTTCAGCCCACCCTGGTCTTGACAGGCGACCAGGTTCAGAGCCTGTTGGACCGGGAAACCCCCGCCAAGCGAGCTCCGCAAGGAGACAGGCCGCTGACGGATCTGACGCCGGATAACTGAAGTGAGCGGATTTCTCTCGCAAAATGGCGGATTGCCTGTAAACTGACGGTTGTTCTTGGTCTGTGCCGACAGGGGCGACACACGCGTCGCCCGTACAAGACCTGTCCTCGTGGTATCGTATAGGATTCGACAGACTCAATGTGTGCTTCGGTTGATCGTTCGCAATACCCCATGTCCAGGAATTGTCTTTCGGGGACGGTATGCCTGTTGGCGGTCCTGGTCGTTGGATGGGGGTGCAGTCCGTCCCGGCATAAGGCCGAGGCGGACAAGGAAGTCTACAAGATCATCGACAGCAAGTGGGATCCGAATTTCGGGCAGAAGGTCAACTACACGGTCCAGGATGTTCCGGGCGATCCGAACGGCGTCCAGATGGCCGGCACGGCTCGCTCCGGCGTGTTGTCGCTGGCACAGGCGGTGGGGATCGCGACCGCGAACAATCGCGATTACCAGCGGCAGAAAGAGCAACTCTATCTGACCGCTCTGGATTTGACCTTGGCTCGGCATCGGTTCGCCAGGCGGTGGTTGGCGACGGTGGACGCCGGTTACGCCCGAGGCGATGCGGATGAAACGGTGGGCGCCGGAGGGGAGACGGGGGTCCGGCAGACTCTGGCCGGCGGGACGCAGATCGCGACCAGCATCGCGATGGACTGGACGCGGTTTCTCACGGGCGATCCCAGGACCTCCCTGGGTTCGGTCCTGGGGGCCACGGTCACGCAGCCGCTCCTGCGGGGCGCCGGCCGCCAGGTCGCCCAGGAGAACCTGACTCAGGCCGAGCGGAACGTCCTGTATCAAATCCGTTCGTTCAACCGCTATCGCCAGAGTTTCGTCGTCTCGATCGTGAACGACTACTACCGCGTCCTGCAGCAACGGGACGCCGTGACGAACGCGCAGAACAGCTACGAGAGCAAGGTCGAGCTTCGCAAGCGACTGGAGATGGAAGCGGGGGAAGGCCGGACCGCGAGGTACCAGGTGGACCAGGCCGAGCAGAGCGAACTGAACGCCAAGGACAGCCTCCTGCGAACGCAGCAGGCGTACGAGCAGCGACTGGACGAATTCAAGATTCGCCTGGCCTTGCCGACCGACGCCGACGTCGTGTTGGACCAGAACGAGCTCAAGTCGCTCGAAGAGGCCGGCATCACGCAGCCTGCGTACACGCTGGCCGAAGCGCTCGACGCGGCGTTCGCCCAGCGTCTGGACCTGGCCAACAGCATCGACAGCGTTGAGGACGCCCAGCGCAAGGTTCTGGTCGCGGCCAACGGTCTCGGAGCGGACCTCAACCTCGTGGCCAGTGCGCGGGCCAACTCCGGCGACGGGACCGAGTTCAGTCGCATCCAGTTTCAGCGGGGCGACTACAGTCTCGGCGTTGAGGCGGGCCTGCCGCTGGATCGCAAGGCCGAGCGGAACGCGTATCGCGAGGCCCTGATCGCGCTGGAGCAGCAGCGAAGGGAATATGAGAACGACCTGGATTCCATCAAACTCGATGTCCGCCAGGCCTATCGCAAGCTGCAGGAGGAGGCGGAGTCGTACGTCACCCAGAGAAAGAGCCTCGATCTGGCCAGGCAGCGCGTCGCGGTCTCGCCGCTGTTGTGGGAGGCGGGCCGGGCGAACACCCGCGATCTGCTGGAGTCTCAGGACGCCCTACTGCTGGCCCAGAACAGTCTGACGGCCGCGCTGGTCGATCATACAATCGCCAAGCTGAACTTCTTCCGCGATATCGGCGTGTTGCAGGTTCGGCCGGATGGAATGTGGGAAGAGAGCAAGCATGACTGAACAGAAGAGCGGTTTCCAGCAGCAACGCCTGTCCCGTCCGGTACGCAGCAAGCGGCGGTGGGGCTGGCTCGTTCTGGTGATTGCGGCGCTGACGGCGTCGGGGTTCGTGATGTCCCGGCGGCCGGCGGTCGCGACCGACAAGAACGGCAAGCCCGCGACGTTCGTGGTTCGCAAGGACGACCTGACGATTACGGTGGTCGAGAGCGGACAGATCAAGGCGCAGCAATCGACCGACGTGATCTGCGAGGTCGAAGGCAGCGGCATGGAGATCATCAACATCGTGCCGGAGGGCACGCTGATCACGCTGGAGGACGTCGAGGGCGGGAAGATCGTTTGCGAGCTCAATGCCTCCGGGCTTCAGGATAATCTCAATCAGGAACAGGTTGTATTTTCCAACGCCAAGGCGTCGTACACGGAGGCCCAGGAAGGCCTGCTGATCCAGAGGAAGCAGAATGAATCGGATCTGGCCGCGGCGGAGCAGGCGGTTCAGTTCGGTTTGATGGATCTCAGCAAGCACCTGGGCGAAGGCGTGGCTCGCAAGCTCCTTGAGGACGTGGGCCGGGATCCGAACGCCACGGCGGATGTCGCGACGTTGCTCGCGTTGCTCGAGGACCCGGCCAGCGAAGGCGGGGCGGCCAAGCAGAAACTCAAGGAACTGGAGGACGCCATCGTTCTGGCGAAAGCCAAGCTGACGCAGGCGGACCAGGAATTGACATCGAGCAAGAAGCTTCGCGACGCGAACTACGCGCCGGAGATCGAGGTGCGGCAGAAGGAACTGGCCGTGCAGAGCTACAAGATCCAGAGCGAGCAGGCCGCGGATACGTTGGATTTGTACAAACGCTACGATTTCCCGAAGGAGACCCGCAAGTTTCTCAGCGCGTACCGCGAGGCCATCCGGGAGTTGGACCGTACGCACGCGCGAAACCGCTCGCGACTGGCCCAGGCCCAGGCCAAGCTCGACAGCGCCCGAGCTTCGTATGAGTTGCATGAAGCCCGTGTGGCCAAGCTTCAGCGTCAAATCAGTGGCTGCATCATGCGGGCTCCGAGCCCCGGCATCGTGATCTATGGCACCAGCGCCGATTGGCGACAGCGCCGCGACGATCCCATTGAGATCGGCGACATCGTGCACAAGGGTCAGAAGATTCTGACCATTCCCAACTCCGGCCTGATGGGCGTGGAGCTGTCGGTGCACGAAGCGTCGGTGGACAAGGTCAAGGCCGGACAGCAGGCCAAAGTGACGGTCGAGGCGTTTCCCGATCGCGGCTTCGTCGCCAAGGTCAGCAGCGTCGCGCCGCTGCCGGATCCGCAACAGGGTTGGCTCGATCCCGGCGTGAAGGTCTACACGACCCACGTGGTGATCGAGGGCACGCACGACTTCATCAAGCCGGGCATGTCGGCCAAGGTCGAGATCCTCGTCGATGAATTGCACGATGCGACGATCGTTCCGGTCCAGGTAGTCGCCAACCGCGATGGAAAGAAGATCTGCTACGTCCACTCCCCCAACGGCCCCCAGCCCCGTGTCGTGGAGACGGGCGCGTTCAACGACGTTTTCGTTCAAATTCTGTCGGGCCTGGAAGTCGGTGAGGAAGTGCTCCTGAGCCCGCCGCGGCTCCTGTCCACCGCCGCAAACGTCAAGACGGATGGGGCGGGCAAATGACGGTCCATCATTCTCCCATCAGTTCGCCTCCGCAGCGAGGAGCGTCTGAGTCGGGCTCCACGATCCTGTTGCTCGATCAGTTGCGAAAGAGCTATCACGTCGGGACGACGGAGCTCCAGGTGTTGCGCGGCATCGATCTGGCCGTCGAATCGGGCGAGCACATTGCGATCATGGGGCCCAGTGGTTCGGGCAAGTCCACTCTGTTGAACATCCTGGGCTGTCTGGATCGGCCGACGCAGGGCCGCTACATCCTCGGCGGCGACGACGTCTCGCAACTGGAGGACGACGAATTGTCCCTCATTCGCGGGGCCCGCATCGGGTTTATCTTCCAGTCCTTCAATCTCATCGAGCAGCTCAACATCGTCGAGAATATCGAGGTCCCGATGTACTACCAGGGCTGGCACGAACGGGAGAGCATCGAGCGGGCCAAGGAACTGGCGGCCATGGTCGGCCTGGGCCACCGCATCAAGCACCATCCGTCCGAACTCAGCGGCGGCGAGCGGCAGCGCGTGGCCATCGCCAGGGCCCTGTCCAACGATCCGCTGATCCTGCTGGCCGACGAACCCACCGGCAACCTCGATTCCGAGAACGGAGCCGCGATTCTCAAGCTTCTTCTGTCGCTGCACGACCAGGGCAAGACGCTGATCGTCGTGACGCACGACCTGAGCGTGGCCAAGCGAGCCGAGAAGATCGTCCACATCCTCGATGGACGCGTGAAGGAAATAACGGTCAATTAGTCGCGACCTGAAACAAGTTGTAGATTCAGTCGTGTTGAAATTCGAAGCACGAATGTCGAAATCCGAAACAAGCACGAAAGACCGAAATTCGAAACCCAAAACGCCTCCTCCGGTGGGGCGGCAGCGTTCCGGTCATTTGAGTCTTTATGATTTGGAGTCGTTGCGGATTTCGAGTTTCGACATTCGAACTTCGCTCTTGGCTGGGTGTTCCTCATGAGTGTGTCCCTGTTCCGTCTCAAACGCACGTTCACCCTGGGGCTCAAGAGCCTCTGGATGCACAGGCTTCGTTCGACGCTGACGACGCTGGGCATCGTGTTCGGCGTCTCGTCGGTGATCGCGATGCTGGCCATCGGGGAGGGGGCCAGCAAGCACGCCCGCGAGCAGATCGAGAGGCTGGGCAGCCGGAACATCATCATCAAGTCCGTCGCGCCGCCGGAGGACCCGGAGAACACCTCGACCGGTCAGGGCATGCGACAGTACGGACTGACTTATGCCGACGCGGAGCGGTTCCGGAACAGCGTCGCGGAGGTCGAAGTGATCGTTCCGGTTCGCAGGCTGACGCAGCGGGCCTGGTATCGCACGCGAAAGATCACCGCGGAGGTCATCGGCACCGTGCCATGGTACCCGGAGATGGCCCCGATCCACCTGGAGATGGGGCGATTCCTTTCCGGCACCGATGCCAGCTACCGCCAGGCCGTCTGTGTCGTGGATACGGGTGTCGTCGAGGAACTGTTCCGGTTCGATGACGCGCTGAACCAGGACATCAAGGTGGCGGGCGATTTCTATCGAATCGTGGGAATCGTCAGTTCGCAGAACGCGAACGCCGCGGCGGCGTCCGTGAATGCGGACACGCCTGCACCACAGGACCGAGGAGGGGCCAACGCCGGCCGCATTTACATCCCGCTGACCACGGCCAAGGACCGCTTCGGCGAGATTTCCGTTCAGTTCGGCGGCGGCAGCGGACCCAACGTCGAGAAAGTCGAGCTCCAGGAGATCGTGGTCAAGGTCGCCCGGGATGAGAGCGTGCTGCCGATGAAGGAGATCCTGGAGACGCTGCTCAAACGGTTCCACGCGAAGACCGATTATCAGATTGTCGTGCCATTGGAACTGCTCCGCGAGGCCGAGCGGACCAAGATGATCTTCAACATTGTTCTGGGCTCGATCGCGGCCATTTCGCTGTTGGTCGGCGGCATCGGCATCATGAACATCATGCTGGCGACCGTCAGCGAGCGGACGCGAGAAATCGGCATCCGCCGGGCCCTGGGCGCCCGCAAGAAGGATATCATCACGCAGTTCCTCTCCGAGACTCTGCTGCTGACTCTGGCCGGCGGCGTGCTCGGCATTCTCCTGGGCCTGGCGATTCCCCTGTTGGTGACCCGGTTCGGGCACATGCCGACAGTGATCAAGAGCGGCTCGCTGATCCTGGCCTTCGGCATCAGCGCCGGCGTGGGACTGACTTTCGGCATCTACCCCGCCTACCGCGCCGCCAACATGGATCCGATCGAGTCGCTGCGCCACGAGTGAGCCGTTCGCGTGGTTCTGAACGACGCTCGTTGACATGCGGTCTTGCGGCCGATAAGCTCTCGGAGCGGAATACAAGATTCAACCAAAGGAGGACCCTATGAAATCCCGCATCTTGTTCCTTTTTGCAGCCTGTACGGTTGCGCTGTGCGCCCTGCCGTCCCTGGCCGAGGTGAAGGTCATCGTCGATCTCCATGCCGGTGACTCCGCTTCGGCGGCTTTCCGATTCGCCAACGTGCCCCCGGCGTCTCAGAACGACGCCGCATCCAAGGCCACGTTCACCCTCGTCTCCGGCCAGCGGGATCGCAACGGCGGGGATCTGGCCGTGCTCCATGACGGCAGCGTCCCCACCGAAGAGGACCAGCCGGCATCGAACTTCTTCTTCAACGCAGGTCTCGACGGCGGCCGGCTCCTCGTGGACTTGGGCGGCGCGATCGACATCAAGCAGGTGAACACCTATTCCTGGCATCCCGGTTCCCGCGGTCCCCAGGTGTACGGGCTCTACGCGTCCGACGGCAGTGACGGCGCGTTCAATTCCCAGCCCCAGAAGGGGACCGATCCGCAGACGTGCGGGTGGAAGCTGATCGCGAAGGTCGATGCGCGCCCGCAACAGGGCGAAATCGGCGGCCAGTACGGCGTCAGCATTTCGGACTCCGCCGGCCTGCTGGGCAAGTACCGGTACCTGCTGTTCGACGTCTCCCGCACCGAGGGCGACGATCCGTTCGGAAACACGTTCTTCAGCGAAATCGACGTGGTGGACCCGACGACGACGCCGGCGCCGGTCGGCGCCGGGCAGTCCGTCGGAGAGGGTCGCAGGGAGACCGTCGAGGCCGAAGGCGGCAAGTACCAGATCGTCATCGACACGACCGACACGCCGGACCTGGCCGACTGGGCGACGAAGGAACTGGCTCCCGTCGTGCGGGAGTGGTATCCCAAGCTCGTCAAGATGCTGCCCAGCGAGGGCTACGAGGCGCCGACGCGGGTCAGCATCACGTTCAGCGCCGACATGCAGGGCGTTGCGGCCACCGGCGGCACTCGCGTTCGGTGCGCCGCTGCGTGGTTCCGCCAGAACTTGAAGGGCGAGGCCAAAGGCGCTGTCGTCCATGAACTGGTCCACGTCGTGCAGAACTACGGCATCGCCCGGCGGAACAATCCGAACGCCACGCGGACGCCCGGCTGGCTGGTCGAGGGGATCTGCGACTACATCCGGTGGTTCCTGTACGAGCCCGAGACCCATGGCGCCGAGATCACCGCCCGCAATATCGCCCGGGCCCAGTACGACGCCAGCTACCGCGTCACCGGCAACTTCCTGAACTGGGTGACCAACACGTACGACAAGGATGTCGTCGTCAAGCTCAACGCGGCCGCCCGCGAAGGACGGTACAGCGAGGACCTCTGGAAGGACGCGACCGGGCACACCGTCCAGGAACTCGGCGCCGAGTGGAAGGCCGCCTTGGAGAAGAAGATCGCCGAGGCCGCCGCCGAAGCGGCGAAGATGAACACCCTCACAGATGAGGAGAAGGCCGCCGGTTGGAAGCTGCTCTTCAATGGAACGGACCTCACCGGCTGGCACAACTTCCGCCGGGACGACGTTCGGCCCGGCTGGAAGGTCCAGGACGGCGTCCTGATCTGCGCCGATCCGCACGACGCGGGGGACCTGTGCACGAGCGAGCAGTACGACTGGTTCGAGCTGCAAATCGAGTACAACATCTCGCCGGCCGGCAACAGCGGCATCATGTACCACGTCACCGACGAGGCGCGTTCAGCCTGGGCGACCGGTCCCGAGTTCCAGCTCGAAGACAACGCAGCGGCCGCCGACCCGGTTCGTTGCGGCTGGCTCTACGCGCTTTATCAGCCGCCGATCGATCCGAGCACCGGCAAGACCCTCGACGCCACCAAGCCCGCCGGCCAGTGGAACCAGATCCGCCTGATCATCAGTCCCACCAAGTGCGAGCACATCATCAACGGCGTGAAGTACTTCGAATACGTCCTGGGCAGCGAGGAGTTCCAGCAGCGGGTGGCCAAGAGCAAGTTCTCGCGGATGCCGTTGTTCGCCAAGTCCAAGACCGGCTACATCGCCCTCCAGGGCGACCACGGCCAGGTGTCCTTCCGGAACATCAAGATCCGCCCGATCCAGGAAGGCAAGTGATCGCGGCGCATCGCACGTCATCGAGCATTGAATCGGACATGAAATAGAAAAGGGGAAGAAGGTCAAGTCGGCCTTCTTCCCCTTTTTTCCTTTTACTCTCTGCTCTTTGCTTCTCTTCCTACCTTCGCCCGCGAAATCGCCCGCTGATGACGGCGTCGGCCCGGCGATTGGCCTCATCGGAGATGTTCATGTCGCGGATCTTCTGGGCGAGGTCTCTGGCGGCCTGCCTGTCCGTCATGATCAGGCGACTTGCCAGGTCCACGGTGGCCAGGGCGGCCTCGGTTCTGAAGGCATCGTTCTTGATGAGTTCCCCGAGACGCTCAATGGCCTTCTGGCAGGGCAGCGCGCCCAGCGTGGCGACCGCCAATCGCTTCTCGTCGTCGCGCCGGGCCTTGTCGAACGTGGCCAGACACAGCGTGACGCGTTGATCCATCGGAGCCGACTCGCCGGCAGCGATCAATCGCAGCGCGCCCCGGACGGCCAGGACATAGCGCGTCAGCGAGGTCTCGGGCTTCGAGGCGATGGAGACCAGCGTTTCGGCGCCTTCGAAGCTGGGCCAGTTGCCCAAAGTGCGAATGCCGGCGTCGCTCATGGCCTCATCCGGCGATTGGGCCGCCTCGCACACGACTGCCAGGGCCGCGATTGTGCCGGAGGCGTCGAGGCTGCTGAGCATGGCGACCCGAGCTTCTGCGTCCGCGGTCTTCATGCGATCGATCACGGCCTCGGCCGCTGCGTCCTTGTTCTTCGCGGCGGCCAGAACCGCTCTTAGAGCCGTCACGCCGCTGTCCCGCGGTCCGCCGCTCTTAGCCTTGGCCACGAGGTCGGCCAGGGCAGCGGCATCGATCGCGTCGGCAACATCGACCATGGCCGCGAACGCCGCGCGGGAGATCTGTTCGTCCGCATCGGCGGCATAGCCAAGCAGTGTCACGGCCGTTCCCGCGGCACGTCGCTTGCCCAGCAGGCCGATCGCCACGGCGCGGGCACTGGCCTGGCCGTTGGCTGCGCCGGCAGCGATGATCTCTTCCACACGCGGGCCGGCCATCACGGCCAAGCTTTCGCGGGCGGCCTTCTGAGTCGCACCTGAGCCGGAAACCGCGACCTGGAACAGGGCCTCGGCCCCGTCATCCGTCCCGATCTTCGTCAGAGTCTCGATGGCGGCCAGACGCACCGCTTCATCGTCGCTTGCGAGAACCTTCTTCACCGGATCGACCGACGACAGATCGCCCCGGTCGGCGACCAGGCCGAGGACCTGGACTTGCGACTGGGGGTCCAGATCGGCCAGCATCGCGGTCAGCGCTTGCGTGGGCGCCTTGCTCGTCGTATTCCGAGCGGCCTGAACCACCGCGGCGCGAACCTTGGCGTCCTTGTCCCGCATCCACTCAGGGATTCGAGCCGCGGTTTTCGCGGGATCGCACGCCATCATGCCCACGATCCCGGCGGCCCGAATGTTGAAGGGATTCGCCTCTGGGTTCTCTCTGGCGAATCTCGTCGCGCCCTCATAGAGGGCGGTATAGATCTCCGCCGCGCCCGCGACGTTGTTCTGTCGGAGCATCTCCTGGGCGACGTCGATCATGCATTGAGATGCTTTCATGTACAGCGGGCTGGGAGGCATGTTGAAAACACTGGCAAGAGCCGTCACGCCTTCCTGGCCTCCGATGTTCGACAGGGCTGTCGCGGCCGCCGACGCGACCTTCGGGTCCGCATCGCTGAGGGCATCCGTCAGCGGTTGGATCGCCTTCCTGGCCCGGCGCGTCCCCAACGCGTTGATCAGGCCGATCTTCCATTTCGAGTCTTTGGCGTCGGCCAAAGACTTGACAAGGGCGTCCGTGGCGCTCGGGTCCGGGTTCTTCTCCAGAGCCCGGCGGGCGTAGTCCCGCAGGTTTTCATCCGGATCCGTCATCAGCTTCGCCAAGCAGGGGACCGACTCGCCTTTGCCGATCCGTTCGAGCTGAAGCACGATCCAGTGTCGCACCTCGCGGACCAAGTTCGGCTGGTCGAGGTTCTTGACGAGAACCTTGGCCAGCGTTTCGCGTTCGATTTCCGCGCCGGGACGGGCCGCATAGGAGCCCATGTCCTGGAGCCGGATCTGCGGTGCGTACCGCGAGCCCACGTCCTGGGCCGACATCAGCGGCAGCAGGTAGTCAAAGGCCTTCTGATAGGCCTCGGCCAGTTGGGCCGCGTCGCGTGCGGGAGCCTGGGCCTTGCCGCACAGTTGGTTGATCAGTTCATCCGTGCTTTGGGCGTGCGCGGAGGCCGCCACCACGGACAAAGCAAGCGTCGCCATCGCGACGACCGATATTCGCAAGAGGCTGCGTGTCATTTTCTTTCCTCTTCAGAAGTGTCCATGTTCACTCGGGTCTTTGGTAGGGCGCATCTCACAACACGTACGGGGCCCGACGCGGCCGATCGTACCAGCGTTCGGCCGCCGGGTCGTCGAGGATCTTCTCTTCGACCGGGTCCCACTTGATCGGTCGTCCGAGTCGCTCGGCGATGCCGCTGAGATGGCAGATCGTCGCGGTGCGATGCCCGATCTCCACGGGGCAGATCGTCTGTTTGCGAGTCCGGATGCCCTCGAGCCAGTTGCCGTCGTGGTCGCGCGATTCGTACAGGTGGATCTCGCTAGGCAGCAGCGGGGTCTTGGCCAGCTCCACAGGGATCGTGTCGAGCCGATCGCCGCGGCTGACCATGACTTCACCTTCCGTGCCGATGAATTGGATCATATGGCCGCCGCGGACGGGGTGGTCGCGGAGAACCTTCGTGCCGTCAGCGTAGTAGTGGGTCTGATATTTGTAGTCGCCCCAGCCCTTGGGGACGAATTTCACCGGGCCGGAGTCGTCCATGCCGAGGGCCCACTGGATGATGTCGAAATGGTGGGCGCCCCAGTCGCCGTTCTTGCGGGAGCCGTACTCCCAGAATCGCCGCCACCCGCCGCCGTAGTCACCCTTGACGCGTTCGGCGTTGTACGGATACCAGGGGGTCGGGCCCAACCACCGGTCATAGTCGAATCCGTCCGGGATCGGCTCCTCGGGCAGCGTCATCGGCGGGGCGAACTGCCCCAATTGCGTGTAGATCGTGTGAACCTTGCCGATCCAGCCGTTGCGGACGATCTCGCATGCCTTGCGGAAAGCCCGCTCCGAACGCTGCTGCGACCCGACCTGGAAGATCGTGCCGTACTGCTTGCAGGCCTCGCTCATCAGCCGGCCTTCGCGGATTGTCAGGGTCATGGGCTTCTGGCAGAAGACGTCTTTGCCTGCCTTGATGGCCGCCAGCGAGCACATGGCATGCCAATGGTCGGGGGTCACGATCATGACGGCATCGATGTCCGGCCGGGCGCAGACCTCTTCATA
>JAAYVJ010000710.1 GCA_012517265.1 Planctomycetota bacterium
AGATCGTCTGGGCGACACCCACCTGCGTCCAGGTCTTGCCGTCAGGGGAGACGAAGCCGGTGAAGCTGTTGCCGTTGCGTTCAACCTTCACCCAGTAAGGGGCCGCAACGAGCGAGGCGCTGTCGTTGTTGGTCGACGTGCCGCCGGCCACCAGTCGATGCTGGAAGCTGGCGCCGTTGCCGGCGCTGGCGCCGCCCGGCGTGATCGCCATGAAGGCGTGGTTCGAGCCGGGCTCGATGGTCTGGCGGATCATGACGCCGCCCTTGGCCCAGGCATGGCTATTGGCGATGCTCTCGACCCGAGCGATCATCGCCCCGTTTCCGGCGAGGGTCTTGTAGGCGAAACGGAACTGGTCGGAGGAATCCCAAATGTCCGCGCCGATGCCGTTCATCAGGACCCCGCCCCCGGCGGTCTCGGCAAAAGCCGGCGTCTTGCCCTGGAAGTGGAGGGACAGCGTGTCGGCCCCGTGGACGGCCCAGTTCTGAGCCGGATCGAAGGTACGCGAGGCTTCCGAGACGTACGGAGCAGCCGCATTGTTGTAAGCCAGGGGCATGGACTGCGTGCCGCCGTGGACGGTCGTCTTCTCGGCGAACGGAGCTGCGTCGTATCCGACCTGCGAACCGCTGGCGTGGTTCGTCAGGCCGTCGATCCAGCTGTCGTAGATCCGGTTGTCGCCGTCGTCGTAGCCCTCCATATTGTCGATCGCCGCATACTCCTGCGTCGTGAAGCTCCAAACGGCGCCTTCATACGGACCGCCGCCGCCAAGTTCGTTGACCTTCCAAAAGTAGGTCGCCCCGAAGTTCATGGCCGGCGGGACGTAACGATGCTCGGCCACAGTCCCCGCAAGAGCCAGTGCGTTCTTGTCGATGCCGAAGTAGACTTCGTGCGAGGTCGCTTCGCGTCCGGGTCTCCAATTCAAGGCCGTTTCGACATCCACGTTCGTCGTCGCATCGCTCGGTTGCGGCTCGCGGGCCTGGACCGGGACGTAGAAGAAGCGGACCTCGCTCAGGCCGGTCTGTGGCGTCAGGCTGCCCCAGGCCTTGGTGACCGTCAGCTTGACGAACTTCGCGGCCACCCCGCCGAACTCGACGACAGTGTTGGCGGTGTACGACGCCGAGCCGGGCGCCTGTCCGAACTCGGGGACTCCCTCCAGGGCCGTCCAGGCGACGCCGTCGGTGGAGTACTCGATCGTGACATTCCTGGCCCCAAAACCGACGACCGACTCGATCGGCTGGTTGGAGTTCCACACCCACAGCTCATGCAGCCTATAGACCTTGTCGAACTCATATTCGATCCAGTGCGGCTGGGGTCCATTGGTCATCCACATGGTCGCCATGTCCGTGGAGTGCGTGTCGGTTGCGCTGAGGCCTGAGCCGTTGATCGTGTTCTGCGGTCCTGCGCCGAACTGGGAACTGGAGGCCTTGGCCGCTGCCGGCTTGACCGGATACCCGTACGGCTCGGTGGTGAAGCTCCAGACCTTGCCCTTGTAGATCGCGTCGTCGGGCGCCGCATTGACCTCGTCGACCCGCCAGAAGTAGGTCCGCCCATAGTCGAGAAGTTCGCCGGGCTGATAGGCGGTGGTCGTCTGGCCTTCACTGACGAGGATATCCGAGGGAACACCCTTCCCGGCTGCGTTGACGTCGTCGACCGAAGTGCCAAAGTAGACGTCGTGCGTCGCAGCGTACTCCCCCGCCGTCCAACTCAGCGTCACGTCGCGAGGCACGTCCTCGGCTTCGTCCGCGGGGATCGGAGCCGTAGCCCGGCCGGGCCCGCCAGGGCCCTTCATCAACGTGCGAACCTCCACGGCCGTCAGCGCCCGGCGGAAGAGCCAGACGTCGTCGATCTCGCCGCGGAACCAGTCGCCGGTCGTGTTGAAGACGTTGCCGCCGATGGAGAACAGGTAGGAGGAGGTGCCGCTGGTCATGCCGTTCTCGTCGCGGGCCACCTCCTGGCCATCGATGTAGAGAGCGATCCGATCCGCGTCGCCCGCCAGGGCGATGTGGTGCCAGGACGGATACGGAAGGCCCCAATTGGCGCCGATGAAGGCCCAATTGTTGCCCGCCATCCAGGTTCCGACCTGCCCGCCGTTTTCCGTGGTGAAGCCCAGCTCGATCAGGTCGTTCTGTCCGAAGAGACTGGCGTAGACGCCGGTGCTGCCGGCGCTGATCCAGCCGGCCATGGTGAAGCCGGTCAGACCGTTGAGCAGGCTCTTGCCGGTGCCGACGTAGGCGTTCGTTCCGTTGAACTGCAGCGCGCTGCCGTAGACGCCGGGCACCCAGGTCGCGCCGCCGTTGATCGTGCCGTTATTGCCGTTCGGCGAGCCGTCGGCCGCGACCGTGCCTTTCCCCTCGTCAAAGGACCACCATCCGACCAAGGCAGGGTCTCGCGTGGGATCGAACGCGCCACGCACCGCGCACGCCCAGAACAGAATGAGTAATGCGACAAGAAGAGCCGGGAACGATTTTCTGCACATGACAATCCTCCTTCCTCGTGAAGAGCACCTTTGGGCCGTGTGGACGGATTGATCCGTTCACGCCTGTCTGAAATGCCGACGCAGGCTTCGCCTGCCCGTCGCCGAGGATGCGTTTCCCTGCCGCCGGCCCTCGGACAGACCCGGCGAAACCGCTTCCAAACAGCTTCATTAGACCAAAACCCCGGGCGGGGAGCAAGGGGAAATCCGTGCCCGGCCATCCGGAAACCGCGATTGGGCGACAGATGCGCAGCTTTCGGCGTCCCATCCCGCAACGAGGTGGGAGATTATGACCGGAACGGACCGAACGTCAAAGGAAGAAGGTTCATCGCAGCTTCTCGACCGACTGGCCAGGATCGATACGCGTCAAAGGCTCCTGTGCCGGGACCTTCGGCTTGGCGAAGATGTAGTAGAGCCGGCCCTCCTGGTAGGTCTGGCCCGCCAATTGCCCGGCCTCGTCGCCCTCACCCATGTAGATGTCGCACCGACCGGCGGCGCGGATCGCCCCGCCGGTGTCCTGGTCCAGAGCGAAGCCTTCGAACGTCCGAACCGACGTCTGACCGCCCTGGATCTGCGGCACCGTCGTCGAGAGAAACGCCAGGCAGCCGCGGGGGAAGATGGTCTTGTCCGTCGCGATGGTTCGCCACGGGATCACCGGCTCGTTGAGACTGCCTCGCGGCGTGCCCTCGCTGCTCTGGAAGAACACGAAACGCGGGTTCGCGCGGACGTAGGCGTCCACCTCGTCGGGGTGGGCCTTGAAGTAGTCGATCATCGCCGCCAGGCTGATGTGGTCCGATGCGATCTTGCCGTCGGCGACGAGCTGCGCCGCGACGCTGACATAGTCGTGCCCGTTGTTGGCCGCGTAGCCGACCGTAATGATCTGGCCGTCGGGGAGCCGGATCTTGGCCGAACCCTGCACGTGGGCGATATACGCCTCGAAGGGGTCGCTCAGCCAGACCAGTTCCTGGCCCTTGAGCATGCCCGACTGCTCGATCTCGGCCCGGGCCGGATAGGTCGTGAGCTTGCCGTCGGCCGACCGCCGGCCGAGCGTCTGGCCGTCCGAGCCCTTGACCAGGTCCGCCGGCGCTTTGTACAGCGGGTAGCGGAACTGGGCGCTCTGCTGGTATGAGCCGTCGAAGATGGGCGTGTAGTACCCGGTGAACAGGACGGTGCCCTGGTCGTCGCAGCCGACGGATTCGTAAATGTCGTAGTCGGCCGCGATCAGCGCGTTGATCTCCTCGGCCTTCGCCCCGGAATCCAGCAGGGTCAGGAACGCATGGAGGCTCGCCACTGCCTGGGCGTGGGTGATTTCCTCATAGGGATAGTACTGCTTGCTCGACGCCTTGGACAGATAGTTGAGACTGTTGCGGATCGCGGCCTTGAGAGTGTCCAAATCCCGCCAGCCGCCCGTGAAATTGGGGTACTTGCTCGGATCGGTGATCTTGCGAAGCGCCATCTGGCCTGGCGGCAAAGGACGATCGTACTGCGGCGTTCTGGTCACCGCCCGCTTGGTCTGACAACCCGTCAGGACAACCCCCGAGAACAACACCCCCAGCAACATCAGTCTTCTCATCGTCGGCCTTTCGATCCATCGAAACGTGGTTCCGCGACACCCTCGCGGGTCTCCATACATCGTCCCATATTAAGCAATCTCATGAGGAAAAAGTAAAGAGCGTTTGAGCCCTAAGCCGGATTTGTCGATAGTCCTACAGGATCAGGATGCCGGAGGCACGATATGTACAGAGAAAGACTGTTTGCGAGAATCGGCGAACTGACCGTCCGCTATGCCACGCTGGAGCACCAGCTCCAGTCGCTGCTGGACTTGCTGTTAGCCGGGGACAACGAGCTTATCGGGCCTTTTCTGATCCACGAGCTGACCCTCGCGGTCCTGTTGCGCAAGATCAAGAGCGTGGGCCGCTATCGCCTCCAGCAAAACGGCGAGGTCCTCAAGGACCTCGAACAGGCACTCAAACACATCGAGGCCATCCGCGACCTGCGGAACCTGCTCATGCACGGGAACTGGCAGATCGATGAGAATTGCCCCCTGTGCCCGGTCAAAGTGCGGGACTTCAAGATGAAGTTCGAGGGCGGCCAGTGGCAAGAGACGAGCGAAACAACCTTCAATGAGAAGAAACTCACCCAGTTGGTCGCCCGCCTCGAAGGGATGAGCAACGACGTACATCGCGTCATCCAGAGACTTCAATCGCCCTGATCGCCGCCGGACCTCGGAGCATATGAAACAAAGGGACCGCCGTTCTCACGCGGTCCCATTCACGCACTTCCACCCGACACGATCTACAGCCTTCGGCCGCGCCCCAACCATCCGGCCAGCGGCACGCCCAGCGCGACCAGGAGCATCGCGGCGGGAGCCGGAACCGTGGAAACCGACGTGGAGACCGAATCCGGCACCAGGACGTGGTGGCGAACGCTCCCATCGCTGGGCGGGTCTGACGGATCGCTCTCCGGCGTATTGAACAGGCCGTAGTTGTACAACGCACAGAAATCCCCGTCGACGACGTAGCTGCGGGCGTAGAAGTCGCCCCAGACCGGGGCTCGGTCCGTGTCGAAGCTGACCGTCAGCGTCTTGGGATCGATGTTCGCGGTGGTCAGCTCGATGCCGTACAGATTCCGCGGCAGGTTCGGGTTGTCCGAAGGCGTATGCAGGCCGACGTCGAGGCCCTGAATCCAGCCGTCGGGCGAACTCGCCAGCGAGTGCAAGTCCGCGATCGTGAACGCCGGACCGGACGAGCCGTCGGAGGCCTCGATGATGACGCGCTGGATATCCGCGGCCAGACCCCCTTTGTCCGGGACATGGAGCGTGTACTCGTAATGCCACATGCCCGGCGTCGTGGTGTTGTCCACCTTCCAGCTCAGCGTCGTCTCGGACGACAGCCAGTTGAACCCGGTGACAAACAGAATACCGTCGGCGCTGCCCTCGGCGTAGGCCAGCTTGCCGACGTACGACAAGGGAGCCGCCTGGAGCGACGCCGTCCAGACAGTCCCGACAACAATCAGAACCAACAGAGCCTTTCTCGTGATCATACCTCGTCTCCTTGTGCGCCCCCTCTGCGCTCGACGGGCCCCCTCCAGGTTGGATGCGTCCGCTTTCGGATGATCGAGAAGACCGTGCGGCCGAACAGCGTCGTTCGGCCACCTGCGCACAGAACGTCCCCAACCGTCAAACGCGCAGCGGCAAAGCGAGCACACCGCGGCGCATCAGCACCCAAGAAAGAGGGATTCTTCCCCCGTCGTCGTGAAGCGGCCGACTTGTTCCGTCAACTCACCGAAACACGACCGACAGAATGATCGGTCATCACCTTGCGACAATTGCCATCATCGCCTGCCTCCTTGCTCCCCCCTCCTTTCCTCCATGACACAGGGCCCCCCGGGGCCGCCTCCATGTGTACAACCGCAGAACGTGGCGTGACAGACAACGGGAAAGAAATGCGTCGACAGGCGGGAATAGTCCCTGGACATTGTCAGGACCGGTCCGTCGCTGTCCGCAGGCTCCTCCATCGTCACCACAGCGGCACTCCATTGCAGCCCGGAATCGCGTCGCCTGGCAGTCGTCCGGCGTCCATCCTCAGGCCGGCCCCCTGCCAACCGGGCTCGACATTGACTTGTCTTCTACTCCGTCCCGCCGGATCTGTCAAGGACAATCGGGCCGAAAGAACAGGAGAATGTGACACCGGCATCTCGCCTGGCTCCATGCGGCGCATCCCGTCTTGCCCGCGAACTGATCAACCGTCATAATGGGCCGCGTTCACGAACGGACAGACCATGGCCTGTGTGAAGGACCCAGCATGACTGAACCGAGAGAGGATCGCTTCCTCGTCCGAATGTACGATTGCCGCCCGGATGGGCTGGTGAAGACCAATACGTTGATGCAATACATGCAGGAGGCCGCGGCCTGTCACGCCGAGCAGCTCGGCCTGGGCATCCGCGAACTCGAACGCCGGGGGTGGCTCTGGGTCCTGGTGAATATGCGAATCGAGATGAGCGGCACGCCGGGATGGGGCGACGAAGTGATCGTGGCGACCTGGCCCAGCGGACATTCGCGTCTGATCGCTTCGCGGGACTTCATCGGCCGCTCGCCCGAGGGGCTCGAGTTCTTCCGGGCCGCCAGCGACTGGATGATCCTCGACCGGCAGACGGGCCGGCCCAAGAACATCGAGCACCTCGATCTGAACCTCCCCCCTTCCGGCCCCAAGGCGATTGCGACGGCGCCGCCGCGTCTTCGGCCGGTCGAAGGGTACGCACCGGTCGGTGCATTCCGAGTGCCATTCAGTGCCGTCGACCTCAACGGACACGTGAACAACACCGAATACGTGCGATGGGCACTCGATGCGGTGCATCAGCATCTGGGAAACCTGCCCGAGATCCGCACCGTCCAGTTTACCTACATGGCGGAGGTCTTCGCGGGCAACGAAATCGAGACGCTGGTCCGCGTCGACGCCAACGGCCGGCTCAGCGTCTGCATCCGCAAACAAGGGGAAGGCAGCATCACGAACGCGTTCGTCCTGGAGATCTGCCAGTAGGAAAGCACACGCGACAAAGGCGCGTCTTGCCCCCCCATCGCCACAGCAGGGGGCGGCACGCCGCGCCACCGTTTTTTTCTTCTCCCCTCCGTAGGAGAGGATCTTCGGGATCCGATCTCCCATTCCGGCCCTGTCGGGCCGCGAATGCCGTCAGCGACCTCGGCGAGACTCCATTCTTTGCTGAGCCGCATTCGGTTGACGGCGATTGTGTCCGAGCGATCGCGCCTTCCCCAATAGGGAAGAGACTCGATTCGATCCAGGCAAAGACCGCAGAGGCCGGACGCCCCCAGTGGAGTCAGATCCCCGGTGGACACCAAAAAGGAAGGGCCCTGTGGATATCTCACAGAGCCCATGGTTCTTCAACGGCGATCATGAACTCGCGGGTCGCCGCCGCGACGTTTATGCGGTTCGCGTCGAGCCTTTAGGCAGGCGTGACATTCGTGGCCTCAGGGCCCTTGCGACCCTGGCCGCGATTGTACTCGACAGCCTGCCCTTCGTGCAGCGTCTTGAATCCCTCGCCGGCGATATTCGAGTGATGGATGAACAGCTCCTCGCTGCCATCATCGGGGATAATAAACCCGAACCCCTTCTTCTCGTTGAACCACTTCACTGTTCCTCGTGCCATATCACATTCTCCTGAGACCTCGGCATGGTCCCGTACAGATTTCTCTCCCCTGTACTGCACACTGCGAATTACTTCGGAATAACGTTGGTCGCGCACGGCCCTTTGCGGCCTTGCCCGACGGTGAACTCAACTTTCTGCCCCTCGTTGAGGGTGGCATACCCTTGAGTCCGGATCTCCGAATGATGGACGAACAGGTCGTCACCGCCCTCGTCCGGAGCAATGAATCCGAAACCCTTGTCCGCGTTGAACCACTTCACTGTGCCCTTTGCCACTGAATCTTCTCCTGAGCCCTTACGGACTCCAAACACGTTCCCTCTGTTACATTCAAGGGGTAGACTTCGAGGGAGGCAAGCTTACTCCTTTACAGGTAGTTCACTATATCGACTTGCAGGCCGGCTGTGTACAAAATTAATCGCCAAACGCAGAAATTCCGGACCTTTCACCATGAGGGAATTCCTGATGGAGGAATAACGAGGTGACGCGGTCGAGAATGGAATGACGGCACGGACCTCCTGCCGGAGGAGTAGAGAGTCCGCCCAGACAAGAGCGAAGGCTCCAGGTCTGGAACAAATGTCACTTCAGCGGTCGCCCCATCGCGCGGTTTGGCGGGAATTCCTCACGAATGCGACAAAGCACCGCCGGTAGGTCCACATCGATGCAATCGTGGTAACGGCAGAGGGCCCTGAGAAGCAGGTGACCAAGCCCAAGACCGGGTTCGTCGTCACCGCATGACCCAGCTCTGTCCCTTGTAGACGACTTCCACGGAGGAGCGAAGAGCCGGATCGCCACGAAGAGCGTAGTTCAGTTCCAGGGTCTTGCGGAGAAAGATCGGCACTGGGTTGCCATTGGCATCCACATCGACCGGGTGAGCGATCACGGCGGTCTCGTTGCTCAGGCCTCCGACGAATACCTGAAAGCTCGTGGCCTGCGGATCGAAATCCTGCCAGATGACCGCGATATCCCGGGCGTTGTCCTCCCCTTCGAGCACGCGGTTGGGCACGCTTTGGAGAGACTCCAAAAGCGGATAACGGCTCGCGTGGCGTTGCTGGATCATCTGGAACACCACGGGAGGCACCCCGCGGCCGGCCGGCACGACCTGAAGCGTGTCGGTCATCAGATCACATCGCGGATAGAACTCGACATCCATCCCGGTCCGATTGGTGACCGTGAGGATCATGTACCAGAACCGCTGTTCGCCGCCGGGTCCCCAGGGCAGCACAAGCTGCTGCGGCTGCTCGTACCGCACTTCCAACGTCCAATGCCCCGGCCGCTGCACAATCTGCGGCGTCGGGGCCGCCATGCACAAGCCCGCCAGAACCGCCGCAAGCACCGTCCCATAAACGAGATAACTCTTCATCGCAAATCCGCTCTCCAGAGAATCATCGGATACTCGGATACGCCAAGTTCTACTGATTGCCTATTTTACACCAAATGGGCCGCCGTGCCAAGAAGATTCTGACGTCGAGGTTCGGGACTCGTGCCACGTGGCCGTCCTATTTGCACGTCGAATCCCCTTCGTTCGCAATACGATACACCATCAACCCGAAACCGTCAAACGATCGCATTCCTCGGGTGATGTGCGAAAATGAGGGCCGGTCGCGGGCCGGCTCGGTCATCTCGGGCACAAGCGGTCGCATCTCTCCGGCGGAATGGAACGAGTTCGAGCGATGGAGGTCATCCGATGACGGCGGCAAATGGCGGGCGGCCAAGGCGACTTGCGAGGCGAGCGTTCCTCTCAAACGCCGGGGCGGCGGCTACCGGGTCAACGCAGGCATCCACGCCATCGACGTCGCCCTCCCGATCGCAGGACAGACGCCCGTCGGCGCGACGGGGATGTCGCGAATCGTCCGCGCCGACCCGCACGGCGACTCACACGACATCTTCTCGCTGACCTACGAGTTCCAGGACGGCGTCATCCCGAATCATCGCAGCGAGCACCTGAGAAACCACTCCGACTGTCGCTGCGAATGCATCGCCCAGGGCCGGGACGGCGGGCTCGACACGAGCTACACAACGCGGGTCCGCATCCTCGGCACGCACGGCGGTTGACGCGGCGGCGACGTCGTCGTCAACCTCTACCTGGCCGGCGCCGAGCGGAACATCGACACGTTCCACAAATCCGCCACGAGGGGCCTCTGCGACAATCGGACGGGTCGAGCCCGGAATCAACGCGACGCCGGCGACGATCCTGGGCGGGGAGGCCGCCCGCCGAGAGACGAAGCGGACCCTGGCCGAAGTGCTCGAAGAGAACCGCCGCCTGGAGCCCGATCTGACCGGCCTGAAGGCATGAAGAAAAAGGGCCGCGAACCTCATGTTCACGGCCCCCAATCCAACCTCCTGTCGGATTCCGTCCACGCAACCGGCGTCATTCGACGCCGGTCCGTACGCATCCTGTTCTCGCAGGCAAAATTGAGCTACGCAGCCCAACGCAAGAGCCTGCGGGCACAACCCAAGCACTGACGCAACGAAGAAGAAGATGCGCCATTCCCTGACGAACTGGCGGGCCGAATGAGGTCCGGACTCCATCCCGGACTTCAGGAGCCAGCCACCACACACGCCGCTTCCCCTACACACGCTCCTGAACTGACGTCACTCTACTGCGCGCCCATCGACAGTCAATTAGGAGAAATACGCAATTTCGGCATTCAGGCAGTTGACGCATGAGGCTGTCGACCGCGTCGAAAGGACCGTCGCAGGTCTTGACGAGTGCCTCGCGTCGGACCCATTCGACATTGCCGCGGGTCCGCATCGTGGACAGCCCCCCCCTGCTCATCGCATCTGCTGTACTTGAGAGGGTTCCAGGCCGACGACAAAGCCGTGGAAACCGCCTTTGCCTGAAGAGCAATTGCGGGGCGAGTCCCTGGACGTGATCCCGATGTCGGCGTGCCCCTCAGCCTTCAACGCGAGCTCAAAGCCGGCATGCTCCCCAGAGGTATCGAGCCGGCCATAGACCCGCCCCCGCATCCAGTCTTCGATCGAAATGATGGAATGACCTTTGCCGGAGAACAGATCCCGGCACCATCCGGGAATTCGCTCGTCGCCCTGCCGGCACAGGCGATTGACGTGGCCGGTCTTGATCTCCTGGAATTCGACGAGGGGGTACTCATGCGGCAGGACCCGGACGAACCCGTCGCCGGAGTTGGCCTTGAAGAACGCCACGACGTCGCGATCATCTCGGGCTTGATCTCGTGCCCCGAGACGCCGTTGGAGTGCTCGTACCGCATGCGGAGCAAGCCGACCCCTTGGCGAGCCACCGATACCGAACGCCGTTGGTGAAATCGGCGGCCTCCCCGGAATCGGCCTGGGCATCGGAGACGGTCGTCCTGTACTTGCGGACCTCGCGGAACGTGCCCGCCGGGCAGGACATCGGCTCGTTGCCGCCAAGCACCGTCCGACCCGCGATGATCCGGTCCTTTCGCCCTATGCGGGAGACTCCCTTTCCCAGGACACCGCCCGCCTCGCCCACCACGGTGCAAGTGAGGTACACGTCCGCCGGCTCGGCCACAGGCACCGCCGCGGCCGCCGGAAGCCCCAAGACCGGCAAGAAGAGCTCTGTCTCATGCGCCCCTCTTTCACCGTCTCGCTGTTCGCTCCGGAGGATTCGAAGAGCCGCATGCGCCGGGAATCGCAGCTCGTCGTACCGACGATGGATACCGAGATCAACATCCTTCGACCTTCGGTTTGGCGGAGGCGGCATTCGTTCGTAAACTTAGGGTAGCACGAGCATCGTGCCGGGGAGGCACGGGGGCATGAGAGCAGGGAGAACAACATGAGGAATCTCAAGGTATCCGACGATTTGTACGAGCAGTTGAAGGGCTTGGTTGTGGACCCGTTCGACGACACGCCGGAGGTCGTCATCGCCCGGCTGATCGAGATCGTCAACAAGGCCAAGAGCCGCTGGTCCCCCTTCGAGGAGGACAGCGAAGAGCCCCAGGAGACCCGCCCGCGACGCCAGCAGGTCCGCGAGGAGGAGCCGGTCGTGGTTCTCTAGGGGCCGCACGACAGTACCGACTCACCTCAGCACAGCGCGCATAGGCGGTGACCAGGCATATGGGTTCCGGAGCCTGCCACCGCCTCTTCTTCCTGGCAGACGCATACCGTCCGAGAAACCAACCGGCGAGTTGTGACTTCCCCGCGGGAGACAACGATCGGGTTGACGCGGGGCCGATGGACAAACGAAGCCAAAACGGCAGTGGGCCAACCGCAGACGGGGCGAGAAGAGAACTGCAAATCGCGAGGACAAAGCAGCTTACGACGTATTGGCGTTTCTGCTACCAGACGGCGGCGTAATCGCAACGGGCCATCGTGTACCCGTCGTTCCAGCCCTTGTTGTACTGGCGGTCCTGCTCGTACCGAACGAGGTTCCTGGTGAATTGATAGAGCGGATGCCCCATCGCATGGCATCCGGCGGAGTATCCGTCGACGTAGCCGTCCGCATACTCGCTGCTGTACCCGGCGGCAACCAGTCCCTTGCGATCAATCGAGCCGCAACCCGCCACGAAAGACAAGACCAATAACGCCACCAACACCTTCTTCATGCCCGGTTCTCCAGACCTCCAGCAAGTGCCCTGTAAGGGGAATGCCCCCCAGAAAACTCAACACCGACGTCCAAAGCCACAATAGATCAAGATTCTACGCGTTGTCCAGTAAAAAACCAAGAAAAAAGCGGATATCAGTACTAAAATCGCGGGTCAGACACTTGGCTGGACGAGATAGGCATCAGCGTATGGGAGGGAAATGGACCGGCGGGTGCTTGGGCGTCAGCCACAACCAGGGCGACAGAATCGCCATCAGGGGAAGGAATAGAAACGGGAGGATCACAGCAAGGGGGTAGGCCCACCATCGGGGCGGCCGTGCCGGCCGGTCGGCGGGAACGCAGTACGCGGGCAGCCAGACCATCAGGCCGTAGACGAAGATCCAGAAGGCGAAGTTCCCCAGGTTCTGAGGGCCGAACGTGACCGTCTCAGCCAGGAGCCCCGTCAGGCCAAAGAGGATGAAAACCGAAAACGGCGAAAACCGCCACCGCCGGAGCATCACCCACCAGCCGACGAACATCGGCACGAACACCACCACGCTGTGGTACAGGACCACGTCAAGGTAGTCGGCCGAGGCGGTGATGTAGGCCTGCCCTACCTGCACGCCGAACAAGGGGGCGCAGTTGGTCATCAGAGTGGTGACCGCCTCCTCCACCAGGGCCAGCGTGGTGCACCCCAGAACGAATTTCAGACCCCAGGGCAGACGGATGCGAGCCGCCAGGCGACGCCAGAGATCCCGCCATCGCCACATTGCCAGGCCGCACCCCGCCACCCACAGCAAGATCAATCCCCAAGCCATGCCGAGGACCGCCCGGTGGATAGGATTGCCCCATGTGGCAGCCAGGACTAGACCGGAACCCCCTGCCGTCCAGGCGGCTAGGCACATCACCAGGATCAAGGGCCCCTTCCGCCGCATCGCCGCTCACCTCAACGGTCGAAGCGACGGCACGTACGCGGGAGCCTCCGCCGGGTAGATCTTCGTCCGGAAGACATCGATCAGCGGGTCGCTGAGGTATTGAAGGGAGAAGTAGAGATTGCCGCGGGCCCCCTGCCGGACGCACAGGTCGTGCTGGCTGCGGATCAGGTTCAAATCGCGAGTGACCGTCTTGCCGGCGGATTCCTGGTAGATGGACAACCCCGGGATGATCCGCTGCAACTGGGGGTCGATGGTCTTCCAGTCGGCGATCTGGCGGCCCAGTTCTGCCGTGTCGGCGGTGTACGCCATCGGGATCACGAAG
>JAAYVJ010000130.1 GCA_012517265.1 Planctomycetota bacterium
CCATTCTTGTCTCCCTGCTACGCCCCATCGCCTTGGCTCCTCGATTATGAAAGAGGCTCTTCTGCGACGGCCCCCAAATAGAGAAACGCCGCCGCTCAGTCAAGACCGTGTAGCCACAGGTGTCGTCTCATCGTCATCTCGGTTTTCTCCATGACATTGTACCTGCTCCATCAGGTGTGTCAACGCGATTTTTCTTTCTGGATTTTTTTCAGATCGGGTGTAACGTCGGCGGCGGGACTTGGACTTACCGTGGTGAGTTGAAGGCATGGATACGGAAAACGAATTCGCCGAATGGGTTCGCCGGGCGCAGCTTGGTGACCGGGTCAGTCTGGACCGCCTCGCGGAGGGGGCGAGACAACGACTGTACGCGTACATCTACCGCCTGACGATGAACCATGATCTGGCCCAGGACCTTCTCCAAGAGACGCTGCTGAAGATGGTCGAGAACATCAAGGAACTGGAGCATCCCGAGCGATTCTGGAGCTGGCTGTTCCGCACGGCGCTGGGCGTCGTGCAGCACCACTACCGGGACCTCGCGAGGGAACAGGCGATCGAGTTTTCCTCGGTCAGCCGCAAACGGTTGTCGCAGTACCTCTCCGAGGACCGCGACGACGGCCTGAACCGCGCCATCCGCAAAGAACTCTCCGAGACGATCGTTGACGCGATGGCGCGGTTGCGGCTGACCCACCGCAACGTCCTGATGCTGCGATGCTTCGAGCAGTTGTCGTTTGCCGAGATCGCCGAAGTCCTGGGCTGCAAGGAGCTCAGGGCCCGGGTGCTGTTCTTCCGGGCCCGACATTCCCTGAGCCGGCAGTTGTCCTCGCGCGGGCTTCACAAGGGGCTGCTGGTCACCGCCCTGGGCGTCTTCGGGCTGCTGACGGCGCCGGCCGATACGGCGTCGGCCGGCACAGTGACCGCGTCGTCGCTGAAGGTCGGAGTGGTCGCAGCATTCGTGGGCAAGGCCGGCACTCCCGCCGGCGCAGCGGTGGCCGTGACAGCCGCCGGCTTCACGTTCACCCTGACCACCGAGCACTTCGTCTTCTTCACCTTCCTCTTCGCCCTGGTCGCCGTCTCGCTCGTGATCGGTCTCTATCTCGATTGACCGCTTACGGCGTGACCGCCCGGTTGTAAAGGCGAATGTCGTCCAGGAGGCCGGACCAGAAGCCGCCGGCCTCCAGACTTTTTCCGGCGCCGATGTTGAAGCCGCCGGAGACGGATTTCAGCGTGCCCAGCTTTCGCGTGTCGACCGCGATCTGCGCGCCGTCCACGTAGAATGCACGGTGCACGCCGTCCCAGACGAACCGGATCTGGTGCCACTGGTCGTCGGTGACGACGGTCTCGGAAACCAGCGGGGCCGAGAGTCGGCCGACATCCGCCAGATTCGTCACGAGAGCCCCGGCGGCGTTCGTTCCGAGCCACATCTCGGCCTGGCCGGCTTGGCCCGACTGCGAGAGGATGACTTGGCCGGGCCGACCGCCTTTGACCCAGACGAACACCGTGAAGGGCCCGTCCGCCGGGTTCAGGATAGGCTCGGTGCGGACGTAGTCGTCGATGCCGTCCAGTTCCAGGGCGCCGCGAATCACGCCCTCGCCGGGCTGCCATCGAGGCGAGCCGTAGGCCGTGCCGGGGAACCGGCCGGTGCTGTCGCCGACCGAGTTGCCGTCCGTCTCGTCCAACTTCCAGTGGGCGAGCAAGCCGGGATAAGACATCCAATAGACGCCCAGGCCCGCCAGGTCGTGATAGGCGACCAGGCCGTCGCCCTCCGGCGGCGGAGCGATGTCCAGGACCGCATCGGCCTGGAACCAGGACCGGGCCAGCACCGCGAAATCCCGGAAATTCATCACGCCGTCGTTGTTGTAGTCCGGCAGGAACCGCACGCCCAGCAGGAACGGCGCGATGGTCCTGGCCATGATCCCGGCCCCCTCGGCGTTCGGATGGATGGAATCGGGAAAGAGGCTCGGGTAATCGAGCAGGGCCGTGTACAGATCGATGATCGGCGCGTTCTTCTCCCGCGAGATCTGCTCGACCAGCGGCAGGATTTCGTCCCGGATGACATCGGGGCGGATCGAGAAGTTCACCGCGAACGCCGGCACAGGCTTGCAGATCCACACCACCGGCTTGCTGGGCAAGGCCCGGAAGGCGTCGATCATGTTGCCGTAGTCGGCGACGAAATCGGCCTTGTACTGCCAATTCTGCGGCTTGGAGTCGTTGGTGCCCAGCTTGATGACGACGATGTCCGGCTTGGCCGCCAGCGCGCTGGTGTAGGCGACCTCCCGGATGTAGGGCTTGTCGCCCCGGCGCAGGAGCGTGGCGCCGCTGACGCCGTAATTGGTGACCTGCCAGGCGGGATCGTACTGCCGCAGGATCCGCTGCAACTGGGCGGGATAGCCGTTGGTCGCCGGATCGCTGATGCCCGAGCCGTAGGTGATGCTGTCCCCGATGCAGGCGACGAGTTTTGCCTGCGCCGCGGACGCGGCCGCACAGATGACGAGAATCGCAAGGAATGACGCTCTGGTCTTCATGTCCTCGTCCCGACCTCCTCGGCCGCTGCGATCCTGGCCTGGGCCTCGGCCTTCCTCCGCTCCTCTTTCGGCCGGCTCTTCCATCGCCGATGCACCCACCAGTACTGGGTCGGGTCCTCGCGAATGAAGGCTTCGATCGCTCTGGTGTACTCGGCGGTGACCCAGGTCAGCGGATCGTCCTTGTCCGCCCACTCGCAGGGGCGGATGATTCGCGTGACGCCCAGCTCGAAGAAGAATCGGTCGCCCACGCGACGGCTGTAGCCGACCACGATGGGCAGGTTGTAGGTGAGGGCCAGCAGGCCGATGCTCTTGTAGGTGCTGGCCTTGCGGCCGAAGAAATCGACGAAGACGCCCTTGTGCCCGGCGTCCTGATCGGCGATGAACCCGATCGTGCTGCCCTGTGCGATCAGGCCGGGCATCATCTCCGTGGCGCCCTTCTTGTCGATCAGCTTCTGGCCTCGCCGCTCGCGGACGCTGTACAGGAATCGATTGAGATACTTGTTGTCCAGCGGCCGGGCGACGCTGTAGAGGTCGAAGCCGAACAGGCCCATCATGTAGCCGGTGATCTCGAAATTGCTGTAGTGGCCGGTGACCATGAGCAGGCCTTTTCGCTCGTGCATCATCCACTTGGCCTCTTCGGCGTTGCGGAAGGTCGAGTACTGACGCCAGTTGTGCTTTCGGACCAGCCGCGGCGTGAACAGGATGTCGATCGTCAGCATGACCAACTGCTGGAAACTGCGCCGGCCGGTCTGGTGGATCCACTCTTCCGATCGGTCGGGGAAGCTCGCCCGCAGGTTGTCCAGAGCCCGCTGCCGGCCTCGGCCGTAGACCTTCCACAGCAGATCGCCCAGGAAACATGCGAACCGCAGGTTGGTTTCGACGTCGAAGATATAGAGGAACACGACCAGGACCCGGACGGCTACGTATACGAGCCAGTCGAGAACAGGATTGTGCTTCTTCTTTTTCTTCTTGGGTCGTTGCTCATCGGCCATAACCCTTGATTGTATGAAAACCACGCGATTTGTCAAGGTGGGCTCCGACAGGCAGAGCCCCTGCGGAGACCCTCTCCCCGGGGCCCAAACGACGCGAGCCGCAGAAGGGACGGGCTTGTGCGGCTCGCGATGCTCTCTCTTGGAACCGACGGGGCTTGGATCGCCTCGCCGGATTCTCGGATTACGGCTGAGGCGCCGGGGCGATCGGGGCCAGGCTCGCCTCAGCGGTGCCGCCGTAGGCGCCCATGTTGATCCGCGTGTTGGCCCCGGCCCGATCGCTCAGCGGATCGCCTGCGGCGCAGGGGGCTTCCTCGCCGATCGGCAAGGCCGGGTCGCCCGCGTCGATGCACGGACTGGTCGCATCATCCCAGACCCACTTCCCTTGACGCCCGTTCCAGGACCAGCCCTGGCTCTTGAGGTGGTAGTCGCCCGCGGCCCAGACCGGAATGCCCGGCTGCATTGAAACGCGATTGCCCACATTGGTCCTCACATCGCCCGTCGGCACCCACTGGCCCCTGGCGACGAACAGCGGGTCGGCGTCGATGTTGCCTTCGCCTTCCCAGCCGCCCTGGACGTCGCTGTAGGTCACGACGGAGGTCGCCTTCTCCACCCGCAGGTTCGCCCCGCCGGCGGCTTCGTTATTGAAGAACAGGATCGAGTTGCTGATCTCGGCCAGGATCGCGTCGACGCCTGGACCGAGGTTGTCGGCCACGGTGCAGTTCTCCAGGGTGGGATAACCGCTGTAGAACCCGGCCTTGCGGTTGCCCACGACCAGACAGTTGCGGAACGTCCCGAAGTTGTTGAGCACCACGCGTTTCTCGCGATAGGCCCACAGCTCGGCGCCGTTGGCGTTGCCTGCGATCTCGCATCGGCTCACGACCGGAGCGCCCTTGTTCCACACCTTCACCCCGGCGGCCGACGCGTTCGTGATGGTGCAGCGGTCGATCGTGGGCGAGGAGCCGCCCACGAAGACGCCGTAGCTGCCGCCGGAGACGGTGAAGCCCGTGAAGACGCAGTCCGCAGTCTCCTCGTCGGCGAACGTCACCTGCTGGCCCGAGCCGGCGATCACCGTCGCGGCGCGAACGGCCGGGTTCTCAGGCTCGCTCGACGTCAGAGTCACCTTCTTGCCCTTGAGGCGGATCTTCTCCTCATAGGTCCCCGGCTGAACCACGAGCGTGTCGCCCTCGCCGGCGGTGTCGATGGCATGCTGAATGCAATCGTAGCGCATCCCCGTGGTCAGGTTCTGGACGGGGCCGTTTTCCAGGCCGTATCCGAAGTCGAACGTCAGGCCCTGGACCTGGTCGTAATAATTCCAGATCAAGGTCGAGCCGTCGAGTCTGGGACGGGCGCCGTAGTGCCATTCGGGGAGATTGACTTGGACAAGACCGTATTCGCGGGACAGACAGCACAGTTCGACGGGCCCCGTGCTGTTGCTGGTGCTTCTCACGAAGGCGACCATCCTGCCGTCGATGTCCGGCTGGGTCTGCGGCCCGGCCTCCGCGCAGACCGCGAACTCGCGGATCTGGTTCGGATCGGAGATGTCGGCGCCGTAGATGTCGCCGATGTCGTCCCGCTGGTCGGTCCAAACGACGGTGTGTCCGGAAATCGCCGGGTCGCTCTGGGCCTCCGGCGCCGTGCAGATGGGGAAGACTTTGATGTGCTGGAGATCGGAGATGTCGGCGCCGTAGATGTCGCCGTCGGCCTCCCAGACGACGAGATCGCCGCTGATATCGACCGGCGATTCGTAGGTCTCGCGGATGTTCTGGTAGGGATAGGGAAGGCCGTGACCTGCCTTCTCGGCAATCGTGAAGTACACCGGTTTGGCCGGATTGGTGATGTCGGCGCCGCAGATGTCGTAGACGCTCCGCCGATATTGGTCCTCACTGCTGGTGTTGACGTCGCGATGGCGGAGCCAAACGGCCTTGCTTCCCGAGATGGCGGGATAGCCGTAGGAATCCGTGCCGGACTGCATCCGCAGGTTGTACACCAACCCGGTGGACAAGTCCCCGACCACGACGCTCGTGCGGATGAGCTCATAGTACCCCTCGGGGCCCGTCGTCCAGACGGCGTAGTCGCCGTCGACGTCGGGCATCGTGTCCGTCTGCTGAGACTGGAGCGTGTCGGCGCGGCCGGTCTCCAGATCGGTGTATCGAATCGACCACGAGGAATCAAGGTACTCGCCCGCGGAGTAGACGAGCTTGGAGCCCGAGACGACCGGGTACTGGAAGTAGTTGGCTCCGGGCGAGACGATCTCGATTGCGGTCTGCTTGACGGTGAACGCGGTCGCCTCGATCTTCACGGTGTCCGGCGCGCTGGTCGTGAAGCCGTCGCTGACCACCAGCTCGAAGACGTAGATGCCGGGCTCGCGGCACTCCACGTAGGCGATCGCCGGGTCGATTCCGTAGTACTCCATCTCCTCGGAGGTGAACTGGTACAATTGGACCACCGGCCCTTCGATCTGGCGCCATGTGTACGTGAGCTTGTCCGGCGGGTCCGCGTCGTGCGATCCCGAGCCGTCCAGGAGAACGAAATCGGGAACCTGCCACAGGGCGTCCGGCCCGGCGTCGGCGACCGGGACCTCATTGCCGATCACCACCAGAACGCGGTCCGGCTTGCTGGCGTTCTGGCCATCGCCGACGACCAGCTCGAAAGAATACCACCCCTCGCTCGGCGGCGTGAAGATGAGCTGCTGGGCGTTGGGATCGCTCAATTCGACCGCCGTGCCCAGGACCTGCTTCCACCGGTAGGTCTTGGCGCCGTCCGGATCGGAGAAGTAGCTGTCGCCGCCGTCCAGCGTGATCGCTTCGGGCGCGAGCTTGTGCTGGTCGGCCCCGGCGTTGGCCAAGGGCTTCACGTAGCCGACGAACTCGTCGGCGCCGATGTCCACGCGCCGAGCGTAGACGCGAGGATCGCCGTCGATGTCCTCGGCGGTGAGCCTCTTGAGAGAGTTCGGATCGCCCTCGCTGATGCAGGGAGAGCCCGCCTGAAGATGGAAATCGTTCATCGACGCGTTGCGGAACTTCGGGTTCTCGGAGATGTTGCCGAAGCGTCCGGTCCACTCGGCCTTGCCGCCGTAGAGGTCCTCGCCGGTCCTCGGATCAGGCGTGCCGTAGTTGGCGGGAAGATTGTCCCAGACGTTATTGAATCGGATCACGTCGTCATGCGCCTGCTGGTAGTAGACCCCGCCGCCGGACTTGGCGCCGCAGATGAGGTTGTTGACCATGGCGACACCCGAGTCGCTGTAACTGAAGTAGACGTAGACGTTGCCTCCTCTGCCCCAGTCCGGCTCCTTGCTGACATCGTTATTGACGATGGTGTTGTTGTACAGGTTGCAGTAGCCGCAATAG